>DOWQ01000214.1 GCA_003519485.1 Streptomyces sp.
GGTGGAGGACCCCCCTCCGGAGGTCGCGGCCCCGGCACCGGAAACGAGCCGGGGCCTCCCCGAGCCCGCGCGGAACCGGGGCCACCGGAGCCCGCGCGGAACCGGGGCCACCCCGAAACCGAGGTGAACCCGGGGCCACCCGAACCCGTACCGGCCCCGGCGCCACGCCGGACTCGGCCGAAACCCGACCACACCGAGCCGCCCCGACCCGGCCCGTCCGGGCCCGAACACCAACCGACCTAGCCGGCCGCAGGCCCCCCCGTGCTGGCCCGCACCTGCAGAGCAGTCCGCAGCACCACCGTCTGCAACGACCGCTCCACCCCGCCGATCCGGTCCTGGAGCAACCCGGCCGCCGTCCACCCCAGGTCGTACGAAGGGAGCTGTACCGTCGTCAGCGACGGCCGTACCAGCGAGGCCCAGGGGACGTCACCGAAGGAGAGCACCCCGGTCCCGGGCGGCTCCACGCCCGCATCCCGGAGTGCCTCGAGCGCGCCGACGGTCATCAAATTGTTCGTCACGAACACCGCATCGGGCGGTTCCGGCATCGCGAGCAGGTCGAGCATCGCGGTCCGCCCGCCCTCGACACGGAAGTCGGCGTAGCGCGTGTAGGCCCGCAGCAGCGACTCGTCCTCGCCCTGTTCCCGCAAGTGGTCGGTCATCACCGTACGGAAGCCGGCCAGCCGCTCCTCGGAGGTCGAGGCGCCCTCGGGGCCGGTGATGCAGGCGATGCGGCGGTAGCCGCGGCTCAGCAGGTGGGCGGTGGCCTCCTCACCGCCGTGCTGGTTGTCGACCATCACGGCGTCGACGGAGGCGCCCCGGGGCCGCCGGTCGACGGCGACGACCGGCATGCCGCGGGCGGCCAGCGCGGAGAGGTCCGTACGGTTCCGCGAGGCGGCCGCGACGATGACGCCGGCCATCTGTTCGGCGAGGGCGATGTCCAGGTAGAGCCGCTCCTTCTCGACGTCCTCGTCGGTGTTGCAGAGGACGACCGAGAGGTTGGTCTTCTGGGCGGCGTCCTCGACCCCGCGGGCGAGCGAGGTGAAGAACGGGTTCTCGATGTCCGGGATGATCAGGCCTATGACGCTGGCCCGCTGCTTGCGCAGGGAGCGGGCGACCCGGTTGGGGGCGAACCCCATCTCCTCAGCGGTGCGGCGGACGCGCTCGGCACGCTCGGCGGTGACCCGGCCGCCGTTGAAGACGCGGGAGACGGTCGCGGCGGAGACTCCGGCCACGCGCGCGACGTCGTTGATCGTCGTCAAAGTTCTACCCGAACCTCTCGATCAGGCGCGGTCGTTGACCGCGCACGCAGGTGCGCCACCACCATTCTCCGCCGGTACGGCTCCGTTGCCGCCGGTCGGGAGCGGTTTGTACGAGACCTCTTGACACCTTCTAGTGTGAACCTTACGTTCGCGTGAAATGGATTTCAAGGCGTCCCCGGACCGACCGCTGTGCGGCCGGGGATTTCTCCCGGACAGGCCTGCGTTTCTTTGGGTTAAGGGCTGTCTGGACCCGTAAGAAAACGATTTCAAACACGGAGCCCCTATGAGCGCCATGTCAGGACTGGACGACCTCGCCCGCAGGACGAGCGCTGTCAGCCGATCCATCAGTGCCGAGAATGTCACTGGTGCGAAGGGCGCCGGCGGCCGGGCCACCGAAGGCACCGGCGCCCGGGCGGCGAGCCGGCTCGGGCAGGGCTGGAAGGTGTCGCCCAGCATCGACATCGCCGCAGGTGAGATGGTGGTTCTGGCCGACATCGAGGGGCCGGGCACGATCAAGCACATCTGGTGCACCACGGCGCCGCACAGCGCCTGGCGCTCCACGCTGCTGCGGATCCACTGGGAGGACGAGGCGGAGCCGGCGGTCGAGGTGCCGCTGGGCGACTTCTTCTGCAACGGCTGGAGCCTGTTCAGCCAGGTCTCGTCCGTCCCGGTCGCCGCCAACCCCAACGGCGGCTTTAACGCCTACTGGCCGATGCCGTTCCGCCGGGCCGCCCGCATCACGCTGGAGAACCTCTCCGCGGAGCAGATCACCCTCTACTACCAGGTCGACTACGAGCTGGCCCAGGTCGCGGAGGAGGCCGCGTACTTCCACACCCAGTGGCGGCGCAGCCACCCGGTGCCGTACGGCGAGGTGCACCCGATCCTGGACGGGGTGACGGGCGCCGGCCAGTACGTCGGCACGTATCTGGCCTGGGGCGTGAACAGCCCCGGCTGGTGGGGCGAGGGCGAGCTGAAGTTCTTCCTCGACGGGGACGAGGAGTTCCCGACGATCTGCGGCACCGGTACGGAGGACTACTTCGGCGGCGCCTGGAACTTCGACGTCCCCGGGCAGGGCTACACCGAGTACACGACCCCCTACCTCGGCCTCAACCAGGTGATCCGGCCGGACGGCCTGTACGCCTCGCAGCAGCGCTTCGGGATGTACCGCTGGCACGTCGCGGACCCGGTCCGCTTCGCCGAGGACCTCACGGTCACCGTCCAGAGCCTGGGCATCGGCCCGGGCCAGGGCAACGGGCTGCCGCACCGCTACCGGCACACCTCCGACGACATCGCCTCCACGGCGGTGTTCTACCTCGACGCGCCGGCCGGTGTCTCCCGCCCGGCAACGCCGGGCCTGCTCGACCTCGAAGTGGACTGACACACCGCTCACCCCGGCACACCCGCGCGTCGGGCACCCCCGGCCCGACGCGACAGCTCCGCACACCCCGACCCGACTCTCATACCTCCGCAAACCCGCAAAACCGGCCGTCCCCCACGGGCCCCTGAGAAAAGGACAGGAGCACGGAATGCTCCAGCACGGCAAAGGTGCCGAGCCACCGGGTCCGCCCGCCGGCCGCACCACGAGACGCCGCTTCCTCGCGGGAGCGGCGGGAGGCGTGGCAGCCATCGGCGCGCCCGCGCTGCTCACCGGCTGCGGCTCGGCGAGGGCCGAGGGCCGCACGCTGAAGTTCTGGAACTTCTACGCGCCGCAGCGGGTCACCGACCCGGCGGTCACCGCCCAGAGCAAGTGGTTCGAGAAGATGGTCGCGGCGTGGAACGCCACGCACGAGACCAAGGTCGAACTGGTCTACTTCCCGCTGGGCACCTACTCCAACGGCTCCAAGCTGCCGACGGCGTTCGCGGCGGGCGCCGGCCCGGACATCTTCCTGGCCAGCCCCGGCGACTTCCTGCGCTACTACAACGGCGACGTCCTGGCGGACCTCACCCCGCACATGGACCCGGCGGCGATCAAGGACTACTCCGCGAGCGCGCTGGCCAGCCGGATGGTGGACGGGAAGGTCTACGCCCTCCCGATGGAGATCGAGCCGCTCGCCATGTACTACGACGTCAAGGCGTGGGAGAAGGCCGGGCTGTCGGAGGGCGACATCCCGTCCACCTGGGACCAGATGCTCGACGCGGGCGACAAGCTGCGGAGCAGGACCCGGGCGGGCATCGTCTTCGAGACCAACCCGGGCTACTACCAGAACTTCACCTGGTACCCCTGGATGTGGCAGGGCGGCGGCGAGGTCCTGGACAGGAACGGCAGGCCGGCGTTCAGCTCCAAGGGGACGGCCCAGGCGCTGCGGCTGTGGCAGGACGCCGTGCGCGAGGGCATCACCCCGCGGACGCTGCCCGCCGCGGGCGATGTGGTCGGCGGTTTCAAGGCCGGCAACGTCGGCATGTGGCAGAACGGCATCTGGCAGGTCGCCAGCTTCAAGGCCTTCGCCCCCGAATTCGAGTACGGGGTCTTCAAGCTCCCCGCGCCGGCCGGCGGTGAGTACACCACGACTCTGGGCGGCTGGTCCTTCTGCGCCAACTCCAAGGGCCGCAACCCCGAGGCCGCCGCCCAGTTCTGTGCCTGGGCTCTGGGCACGATGGAGGACGACTGCATCGACCGGATGGTCGACTGGTGCACCGGCGTCAAGGCCGACATCGCGCCCCGCAAGTCCGCGATGGACCGCGGCACCGCGAACGGCGGCTACGACTCCGCGGCGATGAAGTACTTCAAGGACGAGGTCTTCCCCGGCGGCCGCTCCGAGCCCCGCTATCCGCCCGTCGTCTACAAGGCGATATCCGACGCCATCCAGGGCACCATGCTCGCCGGCCGCGGGGCCGAGAGCGAGATGGAGCGCGCCGCGCAGTCCATCGAGGCCTACACCAAGAGCTATCAGGGGGCGAGTCTGACATGAGCAGTGTCGCCACACCGCAGCGCACCGAGCCCGACGCCGGGGCCGGGACCCCGGTGCCGAAGAAGCGGCTCAGCCGGAAGCACCGCGAGTGGATCGCGGCCGGCCTCTTCCTGGCCCCCGACGTCCTCGGCCTGCTGGTCTTCGTCGGCGTCCCGATGGTGCTCTCCATCGTCCTCGGCTTCTTCCAGGTCAGCGGGTTCGGCTCGTACGAGTTCGTCGGACTCGGCAACTACGAGCGGATGATGTCCGATCCGCTGTTCTGGGACTCGATGCGGATCACCGGGATCTACGTCCTGGTCCTCGTCCCGCTCCTGTTCGTGGTGAGCCTCGGCCTCGGGCTGCTGATGAAGCAGAAGCTGCCGGGCATGGGCGCGTACCGGACGGCGCTCTTCCTGCCGTACGTCATCAGCCTCGTGGTGGTCGGCCTGCTGTGGAAGTTCCTCCTCGACGAGCAGGTCGGCGTCGTGAACCGGGCCATCCGGGCGGTCGGCTTCGAGGGCCGCTCCTGGCTCGGTGAGCCCTCGCTCGCGCTCGCGTCGGTGATCGCCGTCACCGTCTGGGTGATGATGGGCTACTACATGATCATTTTCCTGGCGGGGCTCCAGGAGATCCCCCAGGAGTACTACGAGGCGGCGAAGCTCGACGGGGCCGGCCCGTGGCGGTCCTTCCGCAGCGTCACCTGGCCGCTGCTCCGGCCCGCCAGCTTCTTCGTGCTGCTGATGTCGACCGTGGCCGCCATCACCGGCGGGCTGGACCTGATCTTCGTCCTCACGTCCGGCGGCCCGGCCAACGGCACCTCACTCGCGATCTTCTACATCTATCAGCAGGCGTTCGTCTTCGGGGAGTACGGCTATGCGGCCGCCATGGGCTCGTTCCTGGTGCTGATCATGGTCGCCTGCTCCGCGGTGATCTTCGCCGTCACCATGGGCGGGAGATTCGACGATGGCCAGTGAGACCTCCGCACCCGCCGCATCCGCTCCGCCGGCTGCACCCTCCGCACAAGCACAGGCAAAGGCGCCCGCACCCGCCGGCCCCGGAGTCCGCACCGCGCGCTCCGGCCGGGCCGGCCTGACCGTACTGGCCGTGCTGGTCTCGGTCATGAGCGTCCTCCCCGTGCTGTGGATGCTCAGCTCGGCGCTGAAGCCGCGCGACCAGGTCACCGACGGGAAGCTGATCCCGGACGATGTGACGCTGCAGAACTTCGTCTACGTCTTCACCGAGGTCCCGTTCGTCCGCTACCTCTGGAACAGCTTCTTCATCTCCGCGGTGATCACCGTCGTGGCGCTGCTGCTGCACTCCATGGCGGCCTACGCGCTGGCCCGGCTGCGCTTCCCGGGCCGCGAGACGCTGTTCATGATGATCTTCTCCACGCTGCTGATCACCGCGCCCGTGGTACTGATCCCGCTGTTCCTGGTCGCCCGCGAGCTGGGAATGCTCGACACCTACGCGGGCCTGATCATCCCGGCGATCTTCAACGCCTTCGGCATCTTCCTGCTCCGGCAGTTCTACCTCGGGCTGCCGCGGGAGCTGGAGGAGGCCGCGATCGTCGACGGCTGCGGGCACTGGCGCGTCTACTGGTCGATCGTCCTGCCGATGTCGAAGCCGATCCTCTCCGCGCTCGCGGTGTTCTTCTTCCTCGCCAACTGGAACGCCTTCATCTGGCCGCTGATCGTCACCAACGATCCGGACCTCACCGTCATCCAGCTCGGCATCTCCGCGTTCCAGGGGCAGTACTCGTCCAACTGGAACTACATCCTCGCGGCCGCCACCATCGCCGCGCTTCCCATGCTCGCGCTCTTCTTCGCCTTCCAGCGCCAGATCGTCGAGTCCGTCAAGACGTCCGGGATCAAGTAACCACCCGCACCCCCCACAGAAAGACACGGAGGCCACTTCCATGGCACGCATCGGACTGCTGTCCATCTCCGACGGCCGGGACTTCGCCCACCGCGACGTCACCGAGCACATCGCCCGGGCCGGCAGCGAGCTCACCGCGATGCTCACCGCCGCCGGCCACCAGGTGATAGCGGCACCAGACCAGGTCAGCAGCAACACCCTGGCCACCTCGCAGGCCCGCTTCCTCGCCGACCAGCACGTCGACCTGACGATCTTTCACCACTCGGTGTGGACCTTCCCGCACTTCACCATGCTGGCGGCCGCGGCCACTCCCGGCCCGATCCTGATGGTCGCCAACATCGACCCGCAGTTCCCCGGCATGGTCGGGATGCTCGCGGGCGGCGGCGCCCTCGACCAGATCGGCCGGGTGCACTCCCGCGCCTGGGGCGACCTCGCCGACCCCGCCGTGCAGCAGCGCATCCTCACCCAGGTACGGGCGGCCACCGCCGTTCAGGGCCTGCGCGGCTCCACCTTCGGCCGGATCGGCGGCCGGCCCATGGGCATGTACACCGCCACGGCCAACACCGACCAGTGGATGAAGGTCTTCGGCGTCGACGTCGAGGAGATCGACCAGTGGGAGATCGTACGGCGCAGCGAGAACGCCGACCCCAAGCGCGTCCGGGCCGGCCGTGAGTGGATCGAGAAGCACGCCGCGGGCGTCCACTACGACGGCAACAAGCTCACCCCGGAGCTGCTGGAGCGGCAGATCCGCAGCTACTACGCCATGCGCGAGCTGATCGACGAGTGGAACCTCGACTTCTCCGGCATCAAGGGCCAGCCCGAGCTGACCAACAACTTCTGCACCATGGACATCACCGAGGCCTTCCTCAACGACCCCTATGACTGGGAGGGGCCGAAGGAGACCCATGTGACCTCCACCGAGGCCGACATGGACGGCGCGATGTCCATGCAGATCCTCAAGCTGCTCTCCGGCTCCCCGGCGCTCTTCGCCGACGTACGGCACTACCACGCCGACAAGGACGTCTGGGACCTGGCCAACTCCGGCCAGCACGCCACCTGGTACGCGGCCCGCTCCGACGACCCGGCCGAGAACATGTCCAAGGTCAACTTCTATCCGGAGGTGTTCTACTTCCCGGCCGGCGGCGCCTCCGTGCAGCACCTGGCCGCCCCCGGCGCGATGACCTTCGCCCGGCTCACCCGGCTCGACGGCGAGTACCGGATGCACGTGATGCGCGGCGACCTGGAGAACTACGACGCCGCCATCAACGAGCGGATGATGCGCGCCTCCACCTTCGAGTGGCCGCACGCCTTCGCCCGGCTGAACACCTCGGCCGAGGACTTCCTGACCCGCTTCGGCTCCAACCACATCCACGCCGTGCCCGGGGACTACGTGGCGGAGCTGCGCGAGGTCTGCCGCCTCCTCGGCATCCGCTACGACGGCTTCGGCGACGCGGCTTGAGCCGGGCAGGACACCGGGGGTAGGTCCATGACCAGCGAAGGACGATCCGAGCCGCCGCTGCTGGCGATGCGCGGCATCGCCAAGTCCTTCCCCGGCGTGCGCGCGCTGGGGGGCGTGGAGCTCAGCGTGCACGCGGGGGAGGTGGTCGCGCTGCTCGGCGAGAACGGCGCCGGCAAGTCGACCCTGATGAACATCCTCGCCGGGGTCCACCCGGACTACGAGGGGACCATCGAGTGCCGCGGCGAGCCGGTGTCCGTCCACTCGCCCAAGGACGCGCAGCGGCACGGCATCGCGATGATCCACCAGGAGCTCAATCTGGTGCCGGAGCTCACGGTCGCGGAGAACATCCACCTCGGCCGGGAGCCCCGTACGGTCCGCGGCACCGTCGACCGCCGCGCGATGGAGCGCGGCGCCGCCGCTCTGCTGGCCGGCCTGGGCCTGTCCGTACCGCCCCGGCGGGCGGTCAAGGACTGTCGGATCGCCGAACAGCAGCTGATCGAGGTGGCGAAGGCGCTGGCGCTCGACGTCCGGCTGCTGGTCATGGACGAGCCGACCTCGGCACTCGCCGACGCCGAGGTCCGGCGGCTCTTCACGGTCATCCGCGGGCTCACCGCACGGGGCGTCGGCGTCGTCTACATCTCGCACCGGCTGGAGGAGCTGGAGGAGATCGCGGACAGCGTCACCGTGCTGCGCGACGGCGCCTATGTGGGCCGGCGGGAGATGGCGGAGACGACGCGCGCCGAGCTGGTCCGGCTGATGGTCGGCCGGCCGCTCGGCGAGCTCTACCCGCGCCGGCCGGAGCAGCACAGCGGCGGTGACGTACGGCTGCGGGTCGAGGGGCTCACCGTCGACGGCAACGAGGGCACCTCGCTGCACGGCATCGACCTGACCGTACGGGCCGGCGAGATCGTCGGCCTGGCAGGGCTGATGGGCGCCGGGCGCTCCGAGGTGCTCGAGGCGGTCTTCGGGGCGTACGGGCCGCGGATCGGCGGCCGGATCACCCTCAACGGCGAGCCGTACCGGCCCCGCAGCCCCGGCCACGCGATCCGCCGCGGGCTGGCGCTGGTCGCCGAGGACCGCAAGGCGCAGAGCCTGGTGCTCGCCAACACGGTCCGCTTCAACGGCTCCCTCGCCGCGCTCGCCCGCTACCGGCGGCCCTGGCGGACCGTCGACCGCAAACGGGAACGGGCCGCGGTGGCCGAGAAGATCGCCGACCTGCGGGTGAAGACCCCGGGCCTGGAAGCCGTCATCGGCAATCTCTCCGGCGGCAACCAGCAGAAG
>DOWQ01000506.1 GCA_003519485.1 Streptomyces sp.
AGGGCGGCGTGGCCCGGGTCGGCGCGCGGGAGGGCGGCGGCGCCGAGTTCACCGTCGTCCTCCCGGAGGCGCTGACCGCCACGGAGCCGGCCGCGGCGAGGACCGGAGGTTCCCGGTGATCGCCGTGCTGGTCGTGGACGACGACGTGCGGGTGGCCGCGGTCAACGCCGCGTACGTCGGGCGGATCCCCGGCTTCCATGTCACGGGGCGGGCGCACAGTGCCCGCGAGGCGCTGGCATTCCTGGAGCGCGAGCCCTCGGTCGACCTGGTGCTGCTGGACCACTACCTGCCGGACGGGAGCGGGCTCGCGCTCATGCGGCGGCTGCGGGAGCTCGGCCGCCAGACGGACGTGATCATGGTCACGGCCGCGCGGGACCTCTCGACCGTCCAGTCGGCGATGCGCAACGGGGCCCTCCAGTACCTGGTCAAGCCGTTCGGCTTCGCCGGGCTGCGGGCCAAGCTGGAGGGCTACGCGGCGCTGCGCCAGGTCCTCGACGGGGGAGGGGAGGCCGGCCAGGGCCGGGTGGACCGGATCTTCGGCGCGTTCGGCGGCGCGTCGGCCGGCCCCGCCGAGATGCCCAAGGGCCACTCGACGCTCACCGCGGACCGGGTGCGCGAGGTGCTGCGCAGCGCCGAGGGCGCGCTGTCGGCGCAGCAGGTGGCCGAGCGGTCGGGGATCAGCCGGCAGACGGCCCAGCGCTATCTGAAGCTGCTGGAGCGCGCGGGACGGGTGCGGATGAGCCTGCGCTACGGCGAGACGGGCCGCCCGGAGCACCGCTACGCGTGGGACGGGGCCTGACGGCGTCCGCCCCACGCGCGGTGATCAGGCGTCGATCCGGGAGCGGTCCAGGGTCGCGGCGGAGCTGGTGATGAACTGCTTGCGCGGCGCGACCTCGTTGCCCATCAGCAGGTCGAACACCTGCTCGGCGGACTCCAGGTCGCCGATGTTGATCCGGCGCAGCGTCCGGTGGCGCGGGTCCATCGTCGTCTCTGCCAGTTGGTCCGCGTCCATCTCGCCGAGGCCCTTGTAGCGCTGGATCGAGTCCTTGTACTGGATCCCCTTGCGCTGGAACTCCAGCAGCGTGGTCCGCAGCTCGTTGTCCGAGTACGTGTAGACGTACTTGTCCTGGCCCTTCTTGGGGTGGCTCAGCTCCAGCCGGTGCAGCGGCGGCACCGCGGCGAACACCCGTCCGGCCTCGACCATCGGCCGCATGTAGCGCTGGAACAGGGTCAGCAGCAGGCAGCGGATGTGGGCGCCGTCCACATCGGCGTCCACGAGCAGCACGATCTTGCCGTAGCGCGCCTGGTCGATGTCGAAGGTCCGGCCGGACCCGGCTCCTATGACCTGGATGATCGAGCCGCACTCGGCGTTCTTGAGCATGTCCGAAATCGAGGACTTCTGAACGTTGAGGATCTTGCCGCGGATCGGCAGCAGGGCCTGGAACTCGGAGTTCCGCGCCAGCTTGGCCGTGCCGAGCGCCGAGTCCCCCTCGACGATGAACAGCTCGCTGCGCTCGACGTCGTCACTGCGGCAGTCCGCCAGCTTCGCCGGCAGCGAGGAGGACTCCAGCGCCGTCTTGCGGCGCTGCGCCTCCTTGTGCTGCCGCGCCGCGATGCGCGTACGGGCGGCGGCGACGATCTTCTCCAGGACGGAGCGCGCCTGCTGCTTCGAGTCCCGCTTGGCGGAGGTCAGGAACGCCTTGAGCTCCTTGGCCACGACATTGGCGACGATCCGGGAGGCGGCCGAGGTGCCGAGCACCTCCTTGGTCTGGCCTTCGAACTGGGGTTCTGCCAGCCGCACGGTGACGACCGCGGTGAGGCCCTCCGTGGCGTCGTCCTTGTTGACGTCGTCCTCGGCGACCCGGAGGAGTTTGGCGGAGCGCAGCACCTCGTTCACCGTGCGGGTCAGGGAGCGCTCGAAGCCGGAGACGTGGGTGCCGCCCTTGGGGGTCGCGATGATGTTCACGAACGACCGGACGGTGGAGTCGTAGCCGGTTCCCCACCGCAGCGCGATGTCGACGCCGAGCTCTCGGGTGACCTCGGTCGCGGTCATGTGGCCCCGGTCGTCCAGCACCGGGACGGTCTCCTTGAAGGTGCCCTGCCCGGACAGCCGCAGCACATCGGATACGGCCCGGTCCTGGGCCAGGTACTCGCAGAACTCGCTGATCCCGCCGTCGTAGCGGAAGGTCTCCTCTGACGGCTTCTGCTGCTCGCCGTCGGGCCCGGCGAGGCCGCGCTCGTCCCGTACGACCAGGGTGAGGCCGGGCACCAGGAAGGCCGTCTGGCGGGCCCGGGAGTAGAGCTCCTCCAGCGAGATCTTCGCGTCCTTGAGGAAGATCTGGCGGTCGGCCCAGTAGCGGACCCGGGTTCCGGTGCGGTTCTTGGGGACCTTCCTCTTCTTGATCAGACCATTGGCCGGGTCGAACGGGGCGTCGGGGCCGGACTCCGTGAACATACCCGGGACACCCCGCCGGAAACTGATGGCGTGGGTGTGGCCGTTGCGGTCGACCTCGACATCGAGCCGGCCCGACAGGGCGTTGACCACGGAGGCGCCGACACCGTGCAGCCCGCCGGAGGCCGCGTACGAGCCCCCGCCGAACTTGCCGCCGGCGTGCAGCTTGGTGAGCACGACCTCGACGCCCGACAGGCCGGTCTTGGGCTCGACGTCCACCGGAATGCCGCGGCCGTTGTCCCGCACCTCGACGGAGCCGTCCTCGTACAGCACCACGTCGATGCGGTCGCAGTGCCCTCCGAGGGCCTCGTCGACGGAGTTGTCGATGATCTCCCAGAGGCAGTGCGTCAGGCCGCGGCTGTCGGTCGACCCGATGTACATGCCCGGCCGCTTGCGCACGGCTTCCAGGCCCTCGAGGACGAGCAGGTGCCGCGCGGTGTAGTTGGAAGCGCCGTCCCGGTCTGCTCCGGTCAGCAGCGCAGTGGACGGCACGGACGTCTCGGCGGTCACGCGGTTCGCTCCTCGCTGAATTTCTCGTTCTGGCCCGACTGCGGGCCCAGGACTGCTTGGGTCACCGGTGAGAGGGTACCGAGGCCTGACAGAGCCTTTGTGCAGCCACCCGTCGGGAGGGCCCATGCTAGTCCAGATTCGCTCAGGCGTTCGATACCACGATGGAGTGACATGCACATCACGTTCCCTTCGAGGCATGAACCATTTAGGCTCCGGGCACGTCCTCATCAACAACCGGCAATCCAGTCGGGAGGACAGACCCTGACAAGCGCGATGAATACGTAAGCCCAACGCGATACGGCTCATTCGCCGCCACCTGGCAGCATCCGGCCGCTCGAAAGGAAGTTTCGAGAAAAAGGCACGAGCGGGAACGTTTTCGGCCTGGTTGGATGTTGACCCTGGTACGACAGCTCGTCGAGCTAGAGAAGAGGCGACGTGACTACTGTTCTGACCCCCGCGAGCCCGCTGACGGCCGCCGACCGCTGCGACCGCTGCGGCGCCCAGGCGTACCTGCGCGTCGTCCTGATGAGCGGTGGTGACCTGCTCTTCTGCGCCCACCACGGACGCAAGTTCGAGCCAGAACTCAAGAAGATCGCCGCAGAAATACAGGACGAGACCGAGCGGCTCACCGCCGGTCCCGTATCGGCGTCCGACGACGAAACCTGAGCACCACAGCGACGACGAGCCCCCGGCACAACAGCCGGACGGCGGGTGGCCGGCTCTGCACCGCAGAGGCGACCACCCGCTCTCGTCTTCCTCAGCTGCGCTTCGCCACCACTTCCGCCATCGCGGAGACCCTGGTGTAGACACCGGGGCTCCCGGCCTCACCGCAGCCGCTGCCCCATGAGACCAGCCCCACCAGCCTGCCCTTGGCGACCAGCGGTCCTCCGCTGTCCCCCTGGCAGGCGTCCCCACCGCCACCGCGCTCCCCCGCGCACACCATGGAGTCGGCCCGGTACGTTCCGTCCGCGCTCCCCGGATAGGCCCGCTCGCAGACCTTGTCCTCGAACAGCTGCACGCGCGCCGTGTGCAGCACTGTCGCGTAGTCGCCCTGGCCCGTGGTGTCGCCCCACCCGTAGACGTCCGCATCGATGCCGGGCGTGTCGGCTTCGTCACCGCTCTTCGCCATCGGCAGCGCGTCCTTCTCGGGCAGCGTTCCCTTCAGGGTCAGCACGGCCAGGTCGCCGGCGTTCGTGACGCTGTCGTAGCGCGGATGCACCCACACGTCCCGCACGGCCATCTCCTCGCCGCCCCTGCCGGCCAGATCGTCCCGCCCCGCGACGACCTTCAGGTCGTGCACAGCCGACCGGTCGACGCCCAGCACCTCCCGGCTCATGCAGTGCGCGGCGGTCAGAACCGTCCTGGGGGCCACCACGACCCCGCCGCAGAACTGGCCGGACCGTTTGTCCCCGAACCGGTCCCGGCTCGCCAGTGCCACCGCCCAGGGGCTCTGGGCCGCCGATGAGGGCTGACCGCCCACCACCACACCGTCCGCAGCGGCGGTGGTCGGCACTGCCAAGGGCAGCACCACAGCCGCCGGCAACAGCACCAGTGCTCCTATCAGCGCTCGCGAGATGGGA
>DOWQ01000048.1 GCA_003519485.1 Streptomyces sp.
GCGGCAGTTCGCGGCGCTCCGGGGCCCGGGGGGCCGGGATCAGGGCCGGCTCGATGCCGGCGGCGGCCAGGCCGTCGGGCGCGGTCTCCGCGAGCGGAACCCCGTAGCGGGCGAGCTTGAGCGGCATCATCGCCTCGACGGGGGCCTTGCGGCGCCAGGCACGGCCGTAGCGGGCGCGCAGCCGGGCCCGGTAGACGAGCNNACGCCCTCCATGTGCTTGTCGGCCGTGATGTCCGCGATCCGGCCGATGGCGTGCCGGGCGGCCTCGACGGAGACGACGAAGAGGATCGGGATGATGGCGTGCATCCCGACGCCGAGCGGGTCCGGCCAGGCCGCGGCGCCGTTGAAGGCGATGGTGGCGATGGTGAGCAGCCAGGCGGTCTGCCGCAGCAGCGGGAAGGGGATCCGGATCCAGGTCAGCAGAAGGTCGAGGGAGAGCAGGACGACGATTCCGGCGTCGATGCCGATGGGGAAGACGACGGAGAAGGCGCCGAAGCCCTTCTGCTGCGCGAGGTCGCGCACGGCCGAGTACGACCCGGCGAATCCGATCGCCGCGATCAGCACAGCGCCTGCGACGACCACCCCGATCAAAATGCGGTGTGTGCGTGTCAACTGCATCGCGGCCACCCGCGGCCCCCTCCGGCATTCAAGAACTGGAGGGCACAGCCTGGCACATGTGTACGACTGGCGAAGCGCCCGGACCCGCGGTCGGGTCCGGGCGCGCTGTCACTTGTTGGCCTCGGTGACGGCCGCGGCCGCTTCCTTGGCGGCCTTCTCGGCGTCCTTGAGCAGGTCGGCGGCCTTGGGGGAGTCCGCCTTCTCATAGCCGGCGCCGTTGTAGTTCAGGGTGATGACGACATTCTCGACGCGCGCCACGACGGTCTGGTTCTTGAAGCCGTCGCCGTCCTTGGTCAGGTCGTAGCGCACCGTGGCCGCCTCGTCACCGATCCCGGAGGGCGCCCCGGTCTTCACGGCCTTGCCGCTCTCGGCGTTCTTCGCGGCCTTCACCTGGTCGGCGAAGTGCTCCTTCGCGCGGGACTCGGCGCTGCCGAGGGTCGCGTTGGACTCGAAGCGCTGCAGGGAGATGTCGAGCCAGCGGTACTGGAAGCCGTCGAGGCCGTGCCAGGAGCAGGTGCCGCGGGCGTTGACGTCGCTCGACTTGCCGGTGCTGCCGGACGCGTCGTCGGTCCCCGGCACGAGGTCCTTGACGGTGCCCTTGCCGAGGGCGTCGCAGGCCTTCGGCAGCTGGCTGTACTTCGCGGGGGCCGGCGACGGTGCGGCGCTCGTCTTCTTCGAGGCGGACGGTTCGTCGGCGGCCTTCTCACCGGAGTCGGCGGAGCAGCCGGCGACGGCGACGAACATCACCGGTATGACGGCTGCGCTGGCGAGTAGTCGCGTGGCTGATCGGTACATGGTTCCTTCACTCGGCTGTCATCCAGGGGCGGTGGCGCCCGTACCCGGCCCCACCGTAAAGGGTGCGGGTGACGCTCACTCGTCGAAGCGTCCGGAGAGCTCCAGGGCCAGACGCTGGGCCCGGCTCTGCAGATCCTCGCTGCCGGGGATGTCCGAATGGCGCGTGGACCACTGGTCATAGGCGATGGTGACCAGGACGTTGGAGGTGCGGAAGACGATCGTGATGTCGCGGTGGACGCCCGAATCCGCGGTGACGAGCTGGTCGTCGATGTAAGCGACATCACCCAGTTCGTCCAGCGGCCGGGGCGCGGTGTCCGGGTCGGCGGTCGCCTCCGGGGAGGGCGAGCCGCCGGTCTTCTCCGGCTTCGCGTCGTCGGCCCCGCCGGCCCCCTCGGTCCGGTCGGTGCTCCCGGTCCCGCTGCCGCCCTTGGGCTCGGTGCCGCTCCCGGCCCCGCTCCCGTCCGCGGCCTCGCCGCCGCCGGCCTTGCCCTCGGCCTCCGCCCGGGACTCGGAGGCGGAGGCCGAGGGCTCGCCGCTCCCGGGCTGCTCCTCCTCGGGCTGCTCCTCCACCGGCGCGGGGATGTCCGCCGCGGCGGCCTGCTGGTCGTACAGCTCCTGCGCGCGGTCCTCGTCGCTGAGCGCCGGGTCGTACGAGACGACCCGCTCGAAGTCGATGTCCAGGTGGCGGGTGCCTTCCGGGGACTCGGAGGTCCAGCGGCAGCCGACCCGGCGGTCGGTGTCGTACGTGATCGCGGGCTGCCCGGCGTACGCCTCCTCGCGCTCGCTCTCCTCCAGCTGCTGCACGCCGGGCAGCAGGGCGCGCAGGGTGCCGTCGCCGACCGCGCCGCACGGCTCGGGGAGCGACCGGTACTTTCCGGGCTCGACGGCCTGGGTGGAGGTGGCCGGGCCGCCGTGTTTGGAGTCGTCCGCGCCGTCGTCGCCGGAGGAGCCGGAGCAGCCGGCCGTTCCCGCGAGGAGAGCGGCCGCCAGGACGGCTACCGGTCCGTACGCCCTTCGCTGCACGTTGCCCGGCTCCCTTCGGGTGAAGAACAGTTGCCGCCGGTCAGCGGCCGATGGAGACAATGTCTACCGCACACGCACGGAGCGTGCCGGGTCGATGCCGGGAATCCGCTCCGGTGTCCGAATTTTGCGTTTTTTGCTCCACCGGGGGAACGGGGAAGTCATGGGTTACACCGAGCTGTCCGGCGGCCGGGCGCCGATCCGGATGTGGGCCGACCCGGCGACGGTCGAGGACGGCGCCCTCCAGCAGCTGCGGAACGCCGCCACGCTGCCCTGGACCGAGGGCGTCGCGGTGATGCCGGACGTGCACTACGGCAAGGGCGCGACGGTCGGCTCGGTGATCGCGATGCGGGGTGCGGTCTGCCCGGCGGCCGTCGGGGTCGACATCGGCTGCGGCATGTCGGCCGTACGAACGTCGCTGACCGCGAACGACCTGCCCGGCGATCTGTCCCGGCTGCGCTCGAAGATCGAGCAGGCGATCCCGGTGGGGCACGCGATGCACGACGAGGCGGTGGACCCCGGACGGCTGCACGGCTTCCCGACGACGGGCTGGGACGACTTCTGGCGGCGGTTCGACGGCGTCGCCGAAGCGGTCAAGTTCCGTCGGGAGCGGGCCGTCAAGCAGATGGGTTCGCTCGGCTCCGGCAATCACTTCATCGAGTTCTGTCTGGACGAGTCCGGCGCGGTCTGGCTGATGCTGCACTCCGGGTCCCGGAACATCGGCAAGGAGCTGGCCGATCACCACATCGGCATCGCGCAGAAGCTGCCGCACAACCAGAGCCTGGTCGACCGCGACCTCGCCGTCTTCATCGCGGAGACCCCGCAGATGGCGGCGTACCGCAATGATCTGTTCTGGGCGCAGGAGTACGCGAAGCACAATCGCGCGATCATGATGAGTCTCTTCCAGGACGTCGTCCGTAAGGAGTTCCGGAAGGCGAGGCCCACCTTCGAGCACGTGATCTCCTGCCACCACAACTACGTGGCCGAGGAGCGCTACGACGGCATGGACCTGCTCGTGACCCGCAAGGGCGCGATCCGGGCCGGCAGCGGCGACTTCGGCATCATCCCGGGCTCGATGGGCACCGGCTCGTACATCGTGAAGGGCCTCGGCAACGCGGCGGCCTACAACTCGGCCTCGCACGGCGCGGGCCGCAGGATGAGCCGCAACGCGGCCAAGCGGCGCTTCTCGGCACGGGATCTGGAGGAGCAGACGCGGGGCGTGGAGTGCCGCAAGGACGCCGGCGTCGTGGACGAGATCCCGGGCGCGTACAAGCCGATCGAGCAGGTCATGGAGCAGCAGCGGGACCTGGTCGAGGTGTTCGCCAGGCTCAAGCAGGTCGTCTGCGTGAAGGGCTGAGCGGGCCGGGGCACGGCGGTACGGGGGGCGGCGGTACGGATCGGGGGCGCGGCCGTACGGAGCCCCGCC
>DOWQ01000094.1 GCA_003519485.1 Streptomyces sp.
ACGACATCTACTCGATCGAGGACCTAGCCCAGCTGATCCACGACCTGAAGAACGCCAACCCCCGGGCGCGCATTCACGTCAAGCTGGTCTCCGAGGTCGGCGTCGGCACTGTCGCCGCCGGTGTCTCCAAGGCGCACGCGGACGTCGTGCTGATCTCCGGCCACGACGGCGGCACCGGCGCCTCGCCGCTCACCTCGCTCAAGCACGCGGGCGGTCCCTGGGAGCTCGGCCTCGCCGAGACCCAGCAGACGCTGCTGCTCAACGGCCTGCGCGACCGCATCGTCGTGCAGACCGACGGCCAGCTCAAGACCGGCCGTGACGTCGTCATCGCCGCGCTGCTGGGAGCCGAGGAGTTCGGCTTCGCGACCGCGCCGCTGGTCGTCTCCGGCTGCGTGATGATGCGCGTCTGCCACCTGGACACCTGCCCGGTCGGCATCGCCACCCAGAACCCGGCGCTGCGCGAGCGGTACAGCGGCAAGGCCGAGCACATCGTCAACTTCTTCCAGTTCATCGCCGAAGAGGTCCGCGAGCTGCTCGCCGAACTCGGCTTCCGCACCCTGCGGGATGCGGTCGGCCACGCCGAGCTGCTGGACACCGCCAAGGCCGTCCAGCACTGGAAGGCCCAGGGGCTGGACCTCAAGCCGCTGCTGTACGTACCGGAGCTGCCGGAAGGCGCCGTACGGCACCAGGCGACGATCCAGGACCACGGGCTGGCCAAGGCGCTCGACAACGAGCTGATCGAGCTCGCGGCCGACGCCCTCGCGGCACCGAGCCCCGAGGAGGCCGAGCCGGTACGGGCGCAGGTCGCGATCCGTAACATCAACCGGACGGTCGGCACCATGCTCGGCCACGAGGTGACCCGGAAGTTCGGCGGCGCCGGGCTGCCGGACGACACGATCGACATCACCTTCACCGGCTCGGCCGGGCAGTCCTTCGGCGCGTTCCTGCCCCGCGGCATCACGCTGCGGCTGGAGGGCGACGCGAACGACTACGTCGGCAAGGGCCTCTCCGGCGGCCGGCTGGTCGTCCGCCCGGACCGGGGCGCCGACCACCTCGCCGAGTTCTCGACCATCGCGGGCAACACCATCGCCTACGGCGCGACCGGCGGCGAGGTGTTCCTCCGCGGCCGGGTCGGCGAGCGCTTCTGCGTCCGCAACTCTGGTGCCACCGTCGTCTCGGAGGGCGTGGGCGACCACGGCTGCGAGTACATGACCGGCGGCCACGCGGTCGTCCTCGGCGAGACCGGCCGCAACTTCGCGGCCGGCATGTCCGGCGGCGTCGCGTACGTCGTCGACCTGGACCCGGACCGCGTCAACCCGGAGCTCCTGTCCGCCGTCGACACGCTCGACGACGCCGACGCGAAGTGGCTGCACGGTGTCGTGCAGCGCCATGCCGAGGAGACCGGATCCACCGTCGCGGAGACCCTCCTCGCCGACTGGGACACGGCCGTGACCCGCTTCGGCAAGGTCATGCCCGCCACGTACAAGGCAGTGCTCGCCGCCAAGGACGCCGCCGAGCGAGCCGGGCTCTCCGAGCCCGAGACCCACGAGAAGATGATGGAGGCGGCGATCAATGGCTGACCCCAAGGGCTTTCTGACCACGGGCCGCGAGGTCGCCCAGACCCGCCCCGTGGAAGAGCGTGTCAAGGACTGGGACGAGGTCTACGTCCCCGGTTCGCTGCTGCCGATCATCAGCAAGCAGGCCGGGCGCTGCATGGACTGCGGCATCCCGTTCTGCCACAACGGCTGCCCGCTCGGGAACCTCATCCCGGAGTGGAACGACCTGGCCTACCGCGAGGACTGGAGCGCGGCGAGCGAGCGGCTGCACGCCACGAACAACTTCCCGGAGTTCACCGGGCGGCTGTGCCCGGCTCCGTGCGAGTCGGCGTGCGTGCTGGCCATCAACCAGCCCGCCGTCACCATCAAGAACGTCGAAGTCACCATCATCGACAAGGCGTGGGACAGCGGCGACGTCACCCCGCAGCCGCCCGACCGGCTGTCCGGCAAGACCGTCGCGGTCATCGGCTCGGGCCCGGCGGGCCTGGCCGCCGCCCAGCAGCTCACCCGGGCGGGCCACACCGTCGCCGTCTACGAGCGCGCGGACCGCATCGGAGGCCTCCTCCGCTACGGCATCCCCGAGTTCAAGATGGAGAAGCGCCACATCAACCGGCGGATCGAGCAGATGCGCGCGGAGGGCACCAAGTTCCGTACGGAGATCGAGATCGGCCGGGACATCGACGCGGCCAAGCTCCGCAAGCGCTACGACGCCGTGGTCATCGCCGCCGGTGCCACCGCTGCGCGGGATTTGCCCGTGCCGGGGCGCGAGCTGAACGGCATCCACCAGGCGATGGAGTACCTGCCGCTCTCGAACAAGGTGCAGGAGGGCGACCTGACGGTCTCCCCGATCACCGCCGAGGGCAAGCACGTCGTCGTCATCGGCGGCGGTGACACCGGCGCGGACTGCGTCGGCACCGCCCACCGGCAGGGCGCTGCCTCGGTCACCCAGCTGGAGATCATGCCGAGGCCCGGCGAGGACCGTGCCCCGAACCAGCCGTGGCCGACCTTCCCGATGCTCTACAAGGTCACCTCGGCGCACGAGGAGGGCGGCGAGCGGGTCTACTCCGTCTCCACCACCCACTTCGAGGGCGATGAGGCCGGCGACGTCCAGTCGCTGCACCTCATCGAGGTCGAGTTCAAGGACGGCAAGCTGGAGCAGAAGCCGGGCACCGAGCGGACGATCCCGGCCCAGCTGGTCACCCTCGCCATGGGCTTCACCGGCACCGACCAGGAGAACGGCCTGGTCGGCCAGTTCGGCCTGGAACTCGACGCCCGGGGCAACATCGCCCGCGACGCCGACTACGCCACCAACGTCGACGGCGTGTACGTCGCCGGCGACGCGGGCCGCGGCCAGTCCCTGATCGTGTGGGCCATCGCCGAGGGCCGCTCGGCCGCCAAGGGCGTGGACCGCTACCTCACCGGCACGGCCAGCGCCCTCCCGGCGCCGGTCAGGCCGACGGACCGCTCGCTGACGGTCTGACCGGACCACGCGCCGGTCCGGCTGTCCGGACGGCCCGACCCCGATTGTCCCGTACAACGCCGTACGGAACAGGACACGGCGCCTGCCACTCCCCGACCGGAGGCAGGCGCCGTGTCATGTGCCGCGACGGCGGACGGCGGACGTCAGCTGGGCGCGTAGACCCGGCCGACGAACTCGGCCAGCTGCTCGTCGGTGATGTTCTTGGCGAGGTCGCTCTCGCTGATCATGCCGATCAGCCGGTGGTCGCCCTTGACGTCGATCACCGGGAGCCGCTTGATCTGGTGGGACTCCATCATTTCCAGGCACTCGGAGATGTCGGCGTCGGCGTCCACCCAGTGCAGCTCGCCGGCCATCTCACCCGCGTGGATGTCCGCCGGATTGCGGCCTTCCGCGCAGCAGTCGACCACGATGTCGCGGTCTGTGATCATGCCTTTGAGCCTGTTGTCGTCGCCGCAGATGGGTACGGCACCCACCTCCAGGTCACGCATCATCTTGCAGGCGTCCAGGAGAGTCTGGCTCTCGCCGACGCATTGGGTGCCCGCGGTCATGGCGTCGCGGGCTGTCATGTTCTGTTGAGCTGCCATGTCGGCACTCCTTCCGGGCTTCGCGGAGGCGTCTCCCTCGATCACAACACGGATGGCCGAAGGTCACCTCCCGGGCGGGTGCCCGGCCGGGGCCCGGTGACACCTGGCCGCGGAGCATCTTCAGGTGTCGCAGTCCAGGACCGTCCGGCAGAGCCCGCAGCGGGCCCGGACGCGGCCCCGCACCGGGACGCGTATGCGCTGGTGGCAGGTCGGGCAGGGGAAGGAGACCCGCAGCGGGGAGCCGTACTCGAAGGTATAAGGGGTGTCCGGCAGCACCGGGGGCGCCGGCTCGCCCGGGACGGGGGCGGCGGACGTGGCGCGGCGGGCGCGGGCGTAGCGGTGCCGGCCGAAGCGGCCCGCGGCGGTCAGCGGCGGCTGCTGCTCGTCGTGCCGGGCGAGCGTCATGCCTTTGGTGTACGCGGTGTACGCCTGCGGGCTGGTGAACCACGTCGCGGGGTCCTCGCCGAAGTGCAGGGCCCGTTTGGCGAGGACGTAGCCGTACTCCTCCGGGGTCAGATAGCCGAGCTTCTGGGAGGTCAGCGCGTCCTCGCGGTACGCGTCGAGCAGCAGCCAGCCCGCGCCCAGGTAGGCGGCGGCGGTGTCGGTGAGGATCTCGTTGTCGCGGGTGCCGGGGAAGGACAGGCCGAGCCGGTGCAGCCGGATGTGGGTGACCTCATGGGCGAGTGCAGCCCCGATGTCGCGACGGTGCTCCTCGAAGCGGGTGTTCAGCTCGACGCGGTACTCGGGCCCGTCCGTCAGCTCCACATTGGCCGCATGGGTCATCTCGCGGAACGAGACGACGATCCGGGCGTCCGGGAGCTGCAGCTGCCGCACCATCGTGCGGGCCACGCGCTGCGCGCCGAGATGCAGGTCGTCGTGGTCGGCGAAGGCGACGTCGGCGGGGATCACGCTGGTGGCGAAGGTGCGGACGCTGTCGGGGGACAGCTGCCGGTACAGGGCCGTGACGGCGGACCGCACCGTCTCCAGATGCGGAAAGCCGTGCACCACCTCGCTGTCCTGCGTCACATGGCCCACTCTACGGGGCGGCCGAAGGGCTCCGGTGCACCGAAAACCGGCCGGTAATGTCCTCTTGTCATGCGCATCGCCACTCTGGATAATCCAGAGGCGCTTCCCGCGGACTCACTCCCCACCTCCACGGGCCGGACACCTCGCACCGCGCCGCTGCCATGCGCACCGCATATCCCCGACAGCGGCCCGTACCGGCCCCCTGTTCGACCAGAGCCCGCGTGGAGCGCAGTCAACCCCCCACGAGAGGACTTCCGTTGAAGAAGCTTCCGAAGCCGTTCCGGCGAACAGTGGCCGTCGGTGTGGTCGCGCTCGCCGCGTTCAGCCTCCAGTCCGGATCCGCCGCCGCCGCGCCCACCGACGGGGACACCCTGACCCGGGCCGAGACGCAGACCCAGCCGCAGACCCGGTCGGAGGACGGCCGGCCCGGCGCCACCATCGTCGGCGGAACGCCCGCCGCCCAGGGGGAGTTCCCATTCATGGTCAGGCTGTCGATGGGCTGCGGCGGCGCCCTCTACACCCAGGACATCGTGCTCACCGCCGCGCACTGCGTGGGCGGCTCCGGACCGGACACCTCCATCACCGCCACCGGAGGCGTCGCGGACCTGCAGGACCCGGCGGCCGTGAAGGTACGGTCCACCGAAATCCTGCAGGCTCCCGGCTACAACGGCACCGGCAAGGACTGGGCCCTGATCAAGCTGGCCGCCCCCATCGACCAGCCGACCCTGCCGATCGCCGGGTCCGACGCGTACGACAGCGGCGACTTCACCATCGCTGGCTGGGGCGCCGACCGGGAGGGCGGCAGCCAGCAGCGCCATCTGCTCAAGGCGACCGTGCCGTTCGTGGACGACGCGACGTGCGGGTCCGCGTACTCCGGCCTGGTCGCCGACGAGGAACTGTGCGCCGGATTCATGGACGAGGGCGGCATCGACAGCTGCCAGGGCGACTCCGGCGGCCCGATGTTCCGCAAGGACGACGCCGGTGAGTGGATACAGGTCGGCATAGTCAGCTGGGGCGACGGCTGCGCACGGCCGGGTGCCCCGGGCGTCTACACCGAGGTGAGCCACTTCGCGGCCGACATAGAGGCCGCGGCCGGCCGGCTCGGCTGACCGCGCGGGCCGCGGGCCCGGCACGGCGCAGCGCAGCACGGCGCAGC
>DOWQ01000767.1 GCA_003519485.1 Streptomyces sp.
GGCCGAGGCCCGGTCGCGGCTCGGGCAGGACACCAAGGCGGCGGAGCAGGCCGGCGGCGAGTCGGGGGCCGGCCGCGCTCCCGGCGGCAGCGCGACGGGCGGCTTGGCGGACGGCACGGTGGCCGGCGCGGTGGCCACCGGGGAACGGATCGGCGCGCGCCGGGTGCTGATGGCGTTCCTGCCCTACCTCATCGTGATCGCGGTCTTCTCGGTGGCGAAACTGTGGTCACCGGCCCAGGAATTCCTCATCGCCAGGGACCTCAAGATCAGCTGGCCCGGGCTGCACGGACAGGTCCTCACCGGCGCGGGCGAGGTGTCGGGCACCACCGTCTACACCTTCTCCTGGCTGTCCTCCCCGGGCACCCTGCTGCTGCTCTCCGGACTGGCCGTCGCCGTGGTCTACCGGGTGCGCCCCGCCACCGCGGCCCGCGAGTTCGCCGGCACCGTCGGCAAGCTGCGCTGGGCCCTGCTCACCGTCGCCGCGGTCCTCGCGCTCGCCTATGTGATGAACCTGTCCGGCCAGACCCTCACCATCGGCACCTGGATCGCCGGTACGGGCGCGGCCTTCGCCTTCCTCTCGCCGATCCTCGGCTGGCTGGGCACCGCCGTCACCGGCTCCGACACCTCGGCCAACGCGCTGTTCTCGACCCTCCAGCAGGCGGCCGCGCACCAGGCCGGGCTCGATCCGACGCTGCTCGTCGCCGCGAACACCTCCGGTGGTGTCGTGGGCAAGATGATCAGCCCGCAGAATCTGACGATCGCCGCGACCGCCGTCGGTATGGTCGGCCGGGAGTCCGAGCTCTTCCGCGGCGCGATCAAGTGGAGCCTCCTGCTGCTGCTGTGCATGTGTGTGCTGGTCTATCTGCAGTCGGGCGTCCTCGCCTGGATGCTTCCGTGAGCGGCGTCCGGCCGGGCCCCGCCGCTCCATCGCCGTCCCCCGGAGGAACCATGCGGGTCGCCCTGTTCATCACCTGCTTCAACGACACCCTCTTCCCCGCCACCGGACAGGCCGTGGTGACGCTGCTGGAGCGGCTCGGCTGCACGGTCGAGTTCCCGGCCGGACAGACGTGCTGCGGCCAGATGCACTTCAACACCGGCTACCAGCGCGAGTGCGTGCCGCTCGTACGGCGCTTCACCGAGGCCTTCGCCGGTTACGACGCCGTCGTGGCCCCGTCCGGCTCCTGCACCGCCATGGTGCGCGACCACCACGCCCGGGTGGCCGAGGTCGCGGGCGACGACGAGCTGTCCGCGGCCGTCCGCGCCACCCCGAAGGTCCACGAGCTCTCCGAGTTCCTGGTCGACGTCCTCGGGGTCACCGATGTCGGGGCCTACTTCCCACACCGCGTCACCTACCACCCGACCTGCCACTCGCTGCGCATGCTGGGGGTGGGCGACCGGCCGCTAACCCTGCTGCGGGCGGTCCGGGGCATCGAGCTGGTCGAACTGCCGGCCGCCGAGCAGTGCTGCGGCTTCGGTGGCACCTTCGCACTGAAGAACGCCGACACCTCGATCGCGATGTGCGCGGACAAGGTGCGGCACGTACTGGACACCGGCGCCGAGGTGCTGTGCGCGGGCGACAACTCCTGCCTGATGCACATCGGCGGAACGCTGTCCCGGCTGCGCACCGGCGTACGCACCCTGCACCTGGCCGAGATTCTCGCCGCCACCGAGGCCGAGGCCGGGTCGGAGACGGCGGAGGCGACGGCGGGGGCGACCGCGGAACCGACGACGAAAGGAGTGAGGACCGCATGAACGACGCGACATTCGTCGGCATGCCGGCGTTCCCCGGCGCGGCGAAGCACGCGCTCGGCGATACGCAGCTGCGCCGCAATCTGGCGCACGCCACCGGCACCATCCGGCAGAAGCGCGCGGAGGCGGTGGGCGAACTCGGCGACTGGGAGCAGCTGCGCGAGGCCGGCCGCGCCGTCAAGGAGCGCACCCTGCGCCACCTGGACCACTATCTGCTGCAGCTGGAGGAGCGGGTGACGGCGGCGGGCGGCCAGGTGCACTGGGCCCGCGACGCCGAGGAGGCCGGCCGCATCGTCGTCGACCTCGTCCGGGACACCGGCGAACGCGAGGTCGTCAAGGTCAAGTCGATGACCACTCAGGAGATCGATCTCAACGAGGCGCTGACGCGGGCCGGCATCGTCCCGTACGAGACGGACCTGGCCGAGCTGATCGTGCAGCTCGGGGACGACCACCCCTCGCACATCCTGGTGCCGGCCATCCACCGCAACCGGGCGGAGATCCGGGAGATCTTCCTGCGCACGATGGCCGACCACGGCACTCCCGCGCCCGCCGGGCTGACCGACGACCCGCGGCAGCTTGCCGAGGCGGCGCGACGCCACCTGCGGGAGAAGTTCCTGCGGGCGAAGGTGGGCGTCTCCGGGGCCAACTTCCTGGTCGCGGAGACCGGCACTGCGGTCGTCGTCGAGTCGGAGGGCAACGGGCGGATGTGCCTCACCCTCCCGGAGACGCTGATCTCGGTCGTCGGCATCGAGAAGATCGTGCCGACCTGGCAGGACCTGGAGGTCTTCCTCCAACTGCTCCCCCGGTCCTCCACCGGTGAGCGGATGAACCCGTACACCTCGGCCTGGACCAGCAGCACCGCGGCAGCCGACGGCGACGGGCCGGGCACCTTCCATCTGGTGCTCCTGGACGGCGGCCGCACCGAGACCCTCGCCGACGACATCGGCCGCCAGGCGCTGAACTGCATCCGCTGCTCGGCCTGTCTCAACGTCTGCCCGGTCTACGAACGGGTCGGCGGACACGCCTACGGCTCCGTCTACCCCGGCCCGATCGGCGCCATCCTCAGCCCCCAGCTGCGCGGCACGGACTCGCCGGCGGACAAATCGCTGCCCTTCGCCTCCAGCCTGTGCGGCGCCTGCTACGACGTGTGCCCGGTCAAAATCAACATTCCCGAGGTGCTGGTGCATCTGCGGGCCCGGGTGGTGGACGAGGCGCGGGAGCGCCGGGTCCCGAAGCCGGAACAGCTGGCGATGTCCGCCGCGCGCTGGGTGCTCTCCCGGCCGTCCCGGCTCGCCGCCGCACAGCGCGCGGCGGCCGCCGCGGGCAAGCTG
>DOWQ01000398.1 GCA_003519485.1 Streptomyces sp.
GAGCGGCGGCGGCGGACGGCCGGGCTGGTGGAGTCGGCGCCCCGGCCCCGGCTGCACCGGGTGGCCGCGAACCTGCTGCCGCTGTGGCTGGCGGCCGTCGCCGCGTACCTCGTGACCTGGCTGGTGCTGATCGTCCTGACCTGGCCGAACGCCTCCGCGTACGGTCATCCGCCGGCCGGCCCGCTGCTGGCGGACCTCGCGGCGGTCGCTGCCTTCACGTGCGGCGGGTACCTGATCGGCTGGTACGTCCCGTGGTGGTCGCCGGCCCCGCTGGTGGCGGTCGGCGGATACACGCTGCTGGTGATGTGGGGCCTGTACGCGGGCAGCGGGCTCGCGGAACTGATGCCGACGGCTCCGGGATTCCGTACCGGCCAGGAGTCGGCCGGGTGGGCGGACGCCGCGCACACGGCCTGGTTCGGGGGGCTCGCCGCCGCGCTGTTCCTGGCGGTCGGCGCCGTACGGAAATGGCTGCTGGTGCTGCCGCTCGTGGTGGCGGTGTGCGGAGCCGTGCCGTTGCTGGACCGGCCGGACGAGGTGTGGGTGCCCGACCGGGCGGGAGCCGTGCTGGTGTGCGAAGGAGAACGGCCGCAGATCTGCCTGCGGCGGGCGCACGAGAGCCGGCGGAACGATCTCACGGGGCCCGTCCGCTGGGCGTACGCGCTGTTCGAGGGCGCGGCGACCGTACCCGTCCGGTTCGAGGAGCGCGGACCGGCGGGCCGCTCCTCGGGGGCGTCCGGCGAGGCGTCGGCCGGCCCCTCGCCCGTCACCTTCGCCATCGTCTCCTCCGGCGAACTCGGTTCCGATTCCCGGCTCGACTACTTCCAGCGGGACGCCGTGCTCCAGGACCTGCTGCGCTGGGACTGCGAGACCGAACCCGGCGCACCGCCGTGGAACCACGAGATCCTGCTCTGGGCGCACTGGCAGTGGCCCGGCGCGATGGACGGAATGGAGCGCGGCCCGGTCGTACGCACTCTCGACGCGATGGACCGGCACGAGCGCGCGGCGTGGTTCACGGACTACTTCGCCGCCGCCCGCAGCTGTGACGCACGGCTGGTGGACCGGCCCTGAGGGGCGGCGGGCCGGATCCGTGCTGAAGCGGCACCCGGCCCGCCGCTTCATTAACCTGGGCCTCGCCCGGCCGCCACCGCCGGTGCCCCCGGTTGTCGCCGTACGAGAGGGACCAGCCACCGCCATGCCCCTGCCGGCCTCGCCGCAGCTCTCCCCCGGACCGGGCGCCGGACCGGCCACCGCTCCTGGCCCCGCTCCGGACCTCGCTCCGGACGCCGCGCCCGTCACCGTGGACCGCCGCGACGGGCCGCACGGCGAGGTGGTGCTGCGGCGGCGCGGCGAGCGGTTCGAGATCATCGCCAACGGCTGCTTCCTGATGGACACCTCCGACGGCCGCTCCGAGCGGCTGCTGATCGACGCCGCGCTCGCCGCCCTGCCGGCCGGCCGGGCCGAGCCGTCCGTGCTGATCGGCGGGCTCGGGGTCGGCTTCTCGCTCGCGCGGGCCGCGAGCGAACCGCGCTGGGGGCGGATCACGGTCGTGGAGCGGGAGCAGGCCGTCATCGACTGGCACCGGTCCGGGCCGTTGACCGCGATCTCCCGCGACGCGCTGGCCGATCCGCGTACGGAGGTCGTCCAAGCCGACCTGGTGGCGTACGTCCGGACCGCGCCGGCGGCGCAGGCGTACGACGCCCTGTGCCTGGACATCGACAACGGCCCGGACTGGACCGTCACCGAGGGCAACGGCGGCCTCTACGACCCCGCCGGCCTGGCGGCCTGCCGCGAACGCCTCGCGCCGGGCGGGGTGCTCGCCATCTGGTCGGCGCGGCCCTCCGCCGCCTTCGAAGAGGCCCTGCGGAATGCCGGTTTCGCGGGTGTACGGACGGAAGAGACAGCCGTTGCCCGGGGCGTTCCCGACGCTGTGCACCTCGCTGTCCGTCCTGCGTAGCCCCGGTACGCGCACCGCGTAGCCCCGGTGAGCGCACTGCCCTTACGCTGCTTGCCAGCACGCTCCGCGGGCAGGTACGGGGAAACAGGGCACGGGGACAGCAAGGGCAGACCGATGGATCAGACACACAACGGCGCGGGCGGCACAGCGGGCGCGGCGACGGGCAACCAGCGCCGGGTATTGATCGTGGAGGACGACGCGACGATCCTGGACGCGATCTCCGTGCGGCTGCGGGCCGAGGGCTTCCAGGTGCAGACCGCCTACGACGGCCCGTCGGCGGTGGAGACAGCACAGGCGTGGCAGCCGGATCTGCTCGTCCTCGACGTGATGCTGCCCGGCTTCGACGGCCTGGAGGTGTGCCGCCGGGTGCAGGCCCAGCGGCCGCTGCCGGTGCTGATGCTGACGGCGCGCGGCGACGAGACCGACATGCTGGTCGGCCTGGGGGTCGGCGCGGACGACTACATGACCAAGCCNNCCGCCCGCTCCACGCGCCGCAGCGGCATCCTCCGGCTGGGCGAACTGGAGATCGACAACGCGCAGCGGCGGGTGCGGGTGAACGGTGAGGACGTCCATCTGACGCCGACCGAGTTCGACCTGCTGGTCTGCCTGGCGAACACGCCCCGCGCGGTGCTCTCCCGCGAGCAGCTGCTGGCCGAGGTCTGGGACTGGGCCGACGCCTCCGGGACGCGGACGGTCGACAGCCACATCAAGGCGCTGCGGCGCAAGATCGGTGCCGAGCGCATCCGCACGGTCCACGGCGTGGGATACGCGCTGGAGACCCCGGCCGCGCCCGCGCCGTGACCGGCCGGCCGGCGGGGCCGGGCGCACCGGGCGAGCCGGGACTGTGGGCGCGCTGCTGGGAGGCGCTGCGGCCGCTGGACCCGTTCCGTTCGGTGAAGGCGGCGCTCGGCGCGCTGGTCATCGCCTCGGTGTCGATCACGACGCTGCTGGTCTTCATGGCCATCCATACGGCGACCGAGCTGCGGATCGTCACCATCTTCTCGATCATCGCCACGATGCTGATCACCCAGTTCGTGGCGCACGGCCTGACCTCGCCGCTGGACGAGATGAAGACCGTCGCGCGGGCGATGGCGCACGGCGACTACAGCCGGCGGGTGCGGGCGGACCGGCGGGACGAGCTGGGCGAGCTGGCCCAGACCTTCAACTACATGGCGGCCGACCTGGAGGCCGTGGACCGGCACCGCAAGGAGCTGGTCGCCAACGTCTCGCACGAGCTGCGCACCCCCATCGCCGGCCTGCGGGCGGTGCTGGAGAACGTCGTGGACGGGGTCTCCGAGGCGGATCCCGAGACGATGCGGACCGCGCTGCGCCAGACGGAGCGGCTGGGCCGGCTGGTGGAGACCCTGCTGGACCTGTCCCGGATCGACAACGGCGTCATCCCGCTGCGGGCCCGGCGCTTCGAGGTGTGGCCGTATCTCTCCGGGGTGCTGAAGGAGGCCGGGATGGCGTCCGCGGCCCGCGGCAGAGGACATCCCGGCCTCAGTGCGCCCGGCCGGGCGGACGTCCATCTGCACCTGGACGTTTCGCCGCCGGAGCTCACCGCCCACGCGGACGCCGAGCGGCTGCACCAGGTGGTGGCCAATCTCGTCGACAACGCGGTCAAGCACAGCCCGCCGCACGGCCGGGTCACGCTGCGGGCGCGGCGCGGCGCGGGGACGGACGGCCTGGAGCTGGAGGTCCTGGACGAGGGGCCCGGCATCCCCGAGCCGGAGCGGCACCGGATCTTCGAACGTTTCAACCGCGGCGGGGTCTCCACCCCGCACGGACCCGGCAGTGACGGCGGTACGGGGCTGGGGCTGGCGATCGCCCGCTGGGCGGTCGATCTGCACGGCGGCTGCATCGGTGTGGCCGAATCCCCCCGTGGCTGCCGCATCAAGGTCACTCTCCCGGGCAGCACCCGACTGCGTGGTTGACGTAGGGTTCGGAAGCGGAAGCGTGAATTCGGGGCAACTTCCGGTTGTCCCGGCAGCGTGCGACCCGGAAGGCTGTGGCACAAGGGGGGCCACCGCCGCGGCGCGGCGATCCCGAAAGGGGACCCGCAGGCGCGAAACCTCAAGTGTTTCCCGCCAAAACCCTCTCCGAAACCAGTCGATCAATGTGACTTGCGTGACGACTGACCATCCCAGCCTGCACCGGGCGCGGTAAGAGGCGTAGCCTTGATTCCCGCTGTCCACCACCTTTAGGAAGCGGAAGAGGGCGGTAGCCGCCGTGTCGCCACAGTCCCCCAACACTTCGAGCATCTCGACCGAACAGGACGGCCAGGGGAAGAACCCCGCCGCAGCGTTCGGACCCAACGAGTGGCTCGTCGACGAGATCTACCAGCAGTACCTCCAGGACCCGAACTCGGTAGACCGAGCCTGGTGGGACTTCTTCGCCGACTACAAGCCGGGAGACTCCGGGCCGGCCACCGCCGCCCCGGCCAAGCCCAAGGGAACCGCCGCACCGGCGGCCCCCCCGGCCCCGGCCGAGCCCGCGCCGGAGCGGAAGGCC
>DOWQ01000175.1 GCA_003519485.1 Streptomyces sp.
GGCTGAGCCCGCCCACCGCCCGCCCGATCGGCCGCCGCCATCGCCCCGTGGCGGCCATGTCACCGACGCGGGTCGCGGGCCTCGGCCCGCCTGCCCCGGCAGGTCCGGGCACGCGGTGCGGCTCGGTCCGGCCGCCCGCTGAAGGGCCTGCTGGGAGTCGCCTCCACGCCCGTCCCGGCCGTCATCTGAGCGGGTAAAGCCCACAGGTGAGCCGGGAGCCCGGGGCGTAGGCTCGACCACGGGTACCAACCGCAACGACTACGTCAAAGAGGATCACGATGGAGCTCGGTCTCGTCGGTCTCGGCAAGATGGGCGGAAACATGCGCGAGCGCATCCGCCGCGCCGGTCACACCGTCATCGGATTCGACCGCAACCCCGACCTCGCCGATGTCAGCAGCCTGGAAGAGCTGGTGGGCAAGCTCAAGGGCCCGCGAGTCATCTGGGTCATGGTCCCGGCCGGCGACGCGACCCAGTCCACCATCGACACCCTCGGCGAGCTGCTGTCCCCCGGGGACGTCGTCGTCGACGGCGGCAACTCCCGCTGGACGGATGACGAGAAGCACGCCGGGGAGCTCGCCACCAAGGGCATCGGTTTCGTCGACTGCGGCGTCTCCGGCGGCNNGGGGCCTGGAGAACGGCTACGCGATCATGTACGGCGGCCACGCCGACGACGTCGCGAAGGTCCAGCCCGTCTTCGACGCCCTCAAGCCCGAAGGCGAGTTCGGCTCCGTCCACGCCGGCAAGGTCGGTGCGGGCCACTTCGCCAAGATGGTCCACAACGGCATCGAGTACGCCATGATGCAGGCCTTCGCCGAGGGCTGGGAGCTCCTGGAGGCGGTCGAGTCCGTCACCGACGTCCGCGAGGTCTTCCGCAGCTGGCAGGAGGGCACGGTCATCCGCTCCTGGCTGCTCGACCTGGCCGTCCGCGCGCTCGACGACGACGACCACCTGGACGCCCTTCGCGGCTACGCGCAGGACTCCGGCGAGGGCCGGTGGACGGTGGAGGCGGCCATCGACCACGCCGTGCCGCTGCCGGCGATCACCGCCTCGCTCTTCGCACGCTTCTCCTCCCGCCAGGACGACTCGCCGTCGATGAAGATGATCGCCGCGCTGCGCAACCAGTTCGGCGGCCACGCCGTCACCGCGACCAGTGACGACAAGGGCGCCGACTCCCCGGGCGCGGATGTCACCCCGCCGGTGTCGGGCCCCCGGCCCAGGGCCGGCGGAGGCTGACGGGTCCGATGCACGTAGCGCATCTCTCGCTCGCCGACTTCCGGTCCTACGCCCGGGCCGAGGTTCCTCTCGATCCGGGCGTCACGGCTTTCGTCGGGCCGAACGGCCACGGCAAGACGAACCTCGTCGAGGCGGTCGGCTACCTCGCCACGCTCGGCAGCCACCGGGTCTCCTCCGACGCCCCGCTCGTCCGGATGGGCGCCGAGCGCGCGGTCGTCCGGGCCGCCGTCGTCCAGGGGGACCGGCAGCAGCTCGTCGAGCTGGAGCTGAATCCCGGGCGGGCGAACCGCGCCCGGATCAACCGCTCCCCCCAGGTGAAGCCGCGGGATGTGCTCGGCATCATCCGTACGGTGATGTTCGCGCCGGAGGACCTCGCCCTCGTCAAGGGCGATCCGGGCGAGCGCCGCCGCTTCCTCGATGAGTTGATCACTGCCCGCACCCCCCGGATGGCGGGGGTCCGGTCCGACTACGACCGGGTGCTCAAGCAGCGGAACACCCTGCTCAAGAGCGCCGCGATGGCCCGTCGGCACGGCGGCCGTGGCATGGATCTCTCCACCCTCGACGTCTGGGACCAGCACCTCGCCAGGGTCGGCGCCGAGCTGCTGGCGCAGCGGCTGGATCTGATCGGCACGCTCCAGCCGCTGGCCGACAAGGCGTACGAACAGCTGGCGCCCGGCGGCGGCCCGGTCGCGCTGGAGTACCGCGGTCCGGCCACCGGAGAGGGCGCGGCCGGGGCGGAGAGCCGCGAGGAGCTGTACGGAGTGCTGCTGGCGTCGCTCGCCGAGGTGCGCAAGCAGGAGATCGAGCGCGGCGTGACGCTGGTCGGACCGCACCGGGACGATCTGGTGCTCAAGCTCGGCCGGCTGCCGGCGAAGGGGTACGCGAGCCACGGCGAGTCGTGGTCGTACGCGCTGGCGCTGCGGCTCGCCTCGTACGACCTGCTGCGCAGTGAGGGGAACGAGCCGGTGCTCGTGCTCGACGACGTCTTCGCGGAGCTGGACACCCGGCGCCGGGACCGGCTGGCGGAGCTGGTCGCCCCGGGGGAGCAGGTGCTGGTGACGGCGGCGGTGGACGGCGACGTGCCGGCCCTGCTGGCGGGGGCCCGCTACGCGGTGTCCGACGGCTCGGTCGAACGGATCGGCCCGTCCTCATGACGCGCGGCGAGGGCGGCCAGGACGACACCGGCAGCACGGGCGCCGGCCACACCAGCAATCCGGGCAATACACCCGTAACCGGCCCCACCGGTGCGACGCAGCCGCCCGCCCCCGCCGGGCAGCCCCCCGAAGGCCGCGAGCCGCCGGAGTCCTCCGGGGTCGATCTGGCCCGGGTCGCGCTGCGGGCCGCGAAGGAGCAG
>DOWQ01000083.1 GCA_003519485.1 Streptomyces sp.
TCACTGGACTTGAAATCTTCCGCTTCGCCCAGTGGAGCCGAGAGCGGGTGTGGGCCAGGCTGCACCGGGTGCTCCTCGACGAACTCGGGGCTCGGGACGAGCTGGACTGGTCGCGATGCGCCATCGACTCCGTCAGCGTCCGGGCGGCAAAAGGGGGCCGCTCACCGGACCGAATCCGACCGACCGCGGCAAGCCGAGATCGAAAATCCACCTGATCACCGACCGCAACGGACTGCCCCTGTCGCTGGGCATCTCCGGCGCTAACACGCACGACAGCCTCGGCCTGCAGCCGCTCGTGCGCGGGATCCCGCCCATCCGTTCCCGCCGCGGACCGCGCCGCCGGCGCCCGGCCAAGCTCCACGCAGACAAGGGCTACGACTACGACCACCTGCGGAAATGGCTTCACGAGCGTCGCATCCGCCACCGCATCGCCCGCAAAGGCATCGAGTCCTCCTCCGGAAAGGGCCGCGCCGACCGCGGCGATAACCGCAGGCGGGCGTCGGCGCGGCCCTGTACGGTCGCGACCATGAAGAAGTGGGTGGTCCCTGAGAACTCGAACAAGCGCGTCCAACGCGCGAGCCGGACGATCGGTAAGGGGACGGGCACGCCCGAGGAGATCCGGGAGGCGCGGGACGTCCTGAGCAACTACCGTCTCGCCCACGCATTTCCTCTGAACGCGGTGACCGTGACCGTGCGGCAGCGAGCGCTCGACGTGAACCCGAACGCCGTCGTGGCCGAGCGCCGGAAGCGCCTGCCCACGATCCTGGACAAGCTGAAGCGCCACCCCACGATGAGCGTGACCACCATGCAGGACTTGGGGGGCTGCCGGGTGGTCTTCGGCACCGTCGCCGAGGTGGACGAGTTGGTCAGCGTCCTGGTGGACTTGCCACGGAGCAAGAACCGCGTCAAGAAGGTCTACGACTACCTACGTGATGACCCGGGGCCACGTGATTCTGGCTACCGGGGTGTTCACCTGGTGTACGAGTACGGAGCCTCGAAAAAGGAATACCACGGCCTGCGGATCGAGCTGCAGGTGCGCACGCTGCTCCAGCACGCCTGGGCGACCGCCGTCGAGACCATGGATTTGTTCTCGGGCAGCGAGCTGAAGTACGGGAAGGGCGACGCGGACGTGCTCAGGTTCTTCGCCCTGGTCGGCTCGCTCATGGCGCACGAGGAAGGCACCACCCCGGTACCCGGCGCCGAGGGGACGCGGGAGGAGTTGGCGGCCGAGTTGGCGCGCCTGGAGGCGAACGTCGGCGTTCTGGAGCGGCTAAGGGGCTACGCGGCGATCGTGGGCGAGCACGCCAAGACGGACCGCCGGAACACCCTGACCCTCGAGCTCTGGCGGACCGAGGGACGGCTCACAGTGACGGTACACGAGACGCTGGCCGCCGCAGAGGACCGGATCACCGAGTTGGAGGCATTGGACGACGAGAACCTGGACGCGGTGCTCATCAACATCGCCCGGATCAGCCAGCTGCGCGACGCGTACCCGAACTACTTCGCAGACACCGGCCGTTTCACCGAGTTCGTCGTGGCGTGCCTAAGCGCGCAACACAGCCACGCAACCTTCCAGGCACGCACTCAAGATTCGCTGTCACATAACATCTGAGCTGCCGAGATACGAGGTCAGGGGACTAGTGGGCTTCCGGGGGCTAGGTGGCACCACAGTTCGCCCCCCACTCCCATCCCGTCTGCCGTCGACCCACACGCATGTGGAGCGGCCGCGGTGCCGGGCGTCAAGGTGGAGCGCGCCACTGTACGAACGACCTTGACGCCCGGTGCCGTTGCCGCTCGGCTTGTCCTGGGTCGACGGCAGACGGGATGGGAGTTCCCCGCCCCCAGCCACACACCGCCGGCACCCGCGCGTGGCGCCCCGCCATCCCGGAGCCTGAGCGCCCCCGCCGGAGGCTCTTCGGTGAGAGAGGAACCCGGCGGCCGTCGGTCTCGACTCATGCCCTTCGGGCCTATCCCACTCGCAGGGGCGGGCGTCGGCGCAGCGGGGGCGGAGCGGGCCGGAGGCAGGAGCGGCGCCCCAGCGGAGCCGGGAAGCCCGCCCGGCGGAGCGGAGCGCAGCCGGGTGCTTGAACCCGTAAAGAAGGTTGTTACTCAGTAGCCGTGCGGTGCTGTTGAGGCTCCGGGAAAAGCTCGGCACATGCTGGGAGCGCGCTGCCTTGGCGATGGGCCAGCGTGAGGAAGTGAACTGGCCTCGCGGTCCATGTCAGTGCTGTGGTGCCCTGCTTCAGCGTGAGTGTGCACGTCCGGCCATGGCTGAGGTCGGTGACCGCCTGGGCGTGGTCGTGGAGGAGCCATTGCCATGCCTGTTCGGCAGTCTCGTCTTCGAGTGCTGAGGCGATGGTGCGGAGTGATACGCGGATCCAGCGCACGGCCTGCTGCGGGCTGTAGGCGACGAACGATGCCGCGAACGTCGGCTCGGCGGTGTGGTGTTGAGCGGTGCATTCGCACCAGTAGCCGGGGATGCTGAGGCTGGTCATCGTGTCGGCTGCGCTGTGAGTAGGTAGCGGGTCGTGTCCTCGTATGCGGTGACTGTGTAGGGCTCGCCGTGGACCAGGTGGTGTAAGACGCGTTCGTGTTCGTACTCGTCGTGGATCCAGGCACGGACCGGTCGGGCCGCTGGTGAGTCGAGTTGGTCTGCGATGTCCTGGGCTCGGGAGCGGAGCCAGCGCAAGGCGAGCCTCGGTGTGGGGGCCGGCCGGGAGCCGAGAGGGAAGGCCGCGCCGGTCGTGGTGTAGGCGGTGGCCTCGCACCAGTACGTGACGGTAGGGCGTGTGCCGGTGGTCAGCATGTGGCTGCTCCCGGCCTCGGGATTGTGCCGATGTCCGCTCCTGCGGGCGCCGAATCGAGGTGGAGTTCCGCGGTGACGGTGTGGCCGTGGCGGTCGTCCCCTCGTACGTGGACCCGGTAGGCCAGAGCTGCCACGAGTTCGAGGCCTCGGCCGTGGGTGTCGTCCTCGTCGGGCTTCTCGACATGCGGTGTCGTGCGAGAGCCCCCGATATCGGTGACGGCGATGACGATCGCGCTCGCCGAGCGGATCAACGTGAAGTGGAACGAGCCGGAGTCGCTGCCGCTCGCGCTGTGCCGGAGGGCGTTCGAGCCCAGTTCGGTCACGATCAAGGCCGCGTCGTCCGCCCATGGCGTCTCGCTGAGGATGTCGCGTGTCCAGCGGCGGGCCCGGCCTACTTCCTGCGGGAGACCCGGACAGGTCAGTTCCCAGATCCGCACCATACTCGTATACTCGTCCATACAAGTTCCTTCATGCTGGTGGCCGCTATGAGTGGTGGGTTCGAGCTAGACGAGTTTCACGCCGTCGTGCGCGCGTACGGCCGGCGGCGAAGCTGCGTCGAGTGCGTCCAGGACGCGGATTGCGTAGGCCTCGTCGGCGAGATCGGAGACCTCGTCACGGGTCGCCCAGCGCACTGCGTAGGTCTCATCGCCAGTGGTGGGGGTACCGTCGACTGCTTCGCAACGGAAGACGAGCGAGACGATCAGGCCGGTCATGTTCTTGTAGACGCCGGTCATGATCGCCGGGAGCGCGATCTTCATCCCCGTCTCTTCGAGGATTTCTCGCTGAAGGGCTTCCGGTACGGTCTCGCCCGGTTCAAGGACACCGCCCGGCGGCTCCCACTGGCCGTTGTCGCGCCGCTGAATCAGCAGCGCACGGCCGTGGTCGTCGACGATGACCCCGGCGACGCTCACGGAGTGGGGGCGCTCAGCAGTACTCAACGTTCCTCGGTCCCCTCGGCTGACTAGGCTTCCCACCGTAGCAACACAACTCAGCTTCACGTCTAGATATCCAAAGGAGTACACATGGCGCCTCTCTCCTCCGGCGTTCTCGGAGCGCTGGACCCCACCAGTGATCGCGCGGTGTTCCGGCAAATCGCTGATCAACTGCGCGAAGCCATCGACAAGGGGCGCTTTACGGAGGGGGCCAAGCTGCCGTCCGAGTCCGAGTTGGTCGAACACTTCACGGTTTCCCGGATGACTGTCCGCAATGCACTCGGGATTCTCCAGAGTGAGGGCCTGGTGTCCTCCGAGCACGGCAAGGGCGTGTACGTCCGCCCCCGTCCGCCGGTGCGGCGTCTGGCCTCCGACCGCTTCGCCCGCCGTCACCGGGATCAGGGGAAGTCCGCATTCACCGTGGAGGCGGAAGCCGCGGGGAGTCGTCCGGAGGTCGACAGCCTGGAAGTCCGGGAGGAGCGTCCGACGCCCGACATCTCCGCCAGGCTCGGCCAGCCGCGCAAGGTTCTCGCCCGTCGGCGGCGCTATCTTCTCGACGGCCGCCCGGTCGAGTTCGCCGTCTCCTACCTGCCGCTCGACCTTGCTCGGAACACCCCCATCGCCGAGCCCAACCCCGGCCCCGGGGGCATCTACGCCCGGCTGGAGGAGCTGGGGCACCGCCTGGACCGCTTCGAAGAAGAGGTACGCGCCCGGATGCCCTCGCCGGACGAGGTGAAGTTCCTCCGCCTGGCCTCGGGCGTCCCGGTCATCCACCTGATCCGCACCGCCTACGACACCGAGGGTCGCGCCGTGGAGGTCTGCGACACCGTCATGGCCGCTGACGCCTACGTCCTCGCCTATCAACTCCCGGCTACCTGAGGCCGGCCGGGGTTTTCTCCATGCGGTTGGGCCGCCTTCTCCAACTCGTCCATACCGAGAGGCATACTCGTATAGACGAGTGGGCAAGCTGTGTGGCAGGGTGATCCACGTAGCCACCGAACCGGCCGGACCGGATCGATCCATCTTGTCTAGACGACTAGATGTTGGCTGGATCTGCGACTGAAGGAGAAGAGAGACCTTGAAGACCATCCGTGTGGAGACCTCGGCAGCGACGATCCTGCTCACCGAGGCTCCGGAACCGAAGGTGCGGGACCGCCAGACGGGGGAGATCGCGAAGGATGCCGTCAGCGGTGAAGAGCTGATGCGGATCGGCGTGGTCTACATGGAGGACGGCGAGTCCTCGCTGATCAACGTCACCATCCCGGCGAGTGGCGTGTCCGAGGGACTGACCCTGGGCACTCCCGTCTCCCTGCCGGGCCTGATCGCTCGCCCGTGGGAGTCGGTGTTCAACGGCCGTGAACGGCACGGCGTCGCGTTCCGGGCCGCCGCCGTCACTCCCGGCGCCGTCCTGGCCGGGGTGGGGGACTGACACATGTCAGATCTGCTGACGGTCTTGGAGGTGGGCGGCCCGCTGGCGGGTCTCGGCGGCGGTGCCGCCTACCTGCGGGCCCGGCACCCGGCGGCCTACTGGTCCACGGTCGGGCTGCCGGTCTCGGTGGC
>DOWQ01000084.1 GCA_003519485.1 Streptomyces sp.
CCCGGCGCTCACTGCGCCACCGCCCGGTACGGGTCGTCCGCCCCGGCTGCGGCCGGCCGCGGCAGCCGGCCCGGACAGCAGCCGACCGGACAGAGATCGTGGTCCGCGCCGAGCCCGCCCAGGGCGCAGCGCTCCACCTCGCTCCCCCGCTCGGCCGCCGCGCGCTCCAGGATCAGCTTCCGGATGCCGGCCGCGAACCGCGGGTCGGCCCCGACCGTGCTCGCACGGGACACCGGAAGCCCCAGTTCGCGGGCCTTCGCCGCGGCCTCCGTGTCGAGGTCGTAGAGGACCTCCATGTGGTCGGAGACGAAGCCGATGGGGACCATGACGGCCGCGGGCGCGCCCGAGCCGTGCAGCTCCTCCAGGTGGTCGCAGATGTCCGGCTCCAGCCAGGGGATGTGCGGCGCCCCGCTGCGGGACTGGTAGACGAGCCGCCAGGGGTGCTCGACGCCGGTGGCCTCGCGCACCGCCCCGGCGACCAGCCGGGCGACCTCCAGGTGCTGGGCGACGTACGCCCCGCCCCCTTCGCCGTGCCCGCCGGCCGGTCCGGAGGTGTCGGCGGAGACCGTGGGGATGGAGTGCGTGGTGAACGCCAGATGGGCCCCGGCCCGGACCTCCGCCGGCAGCTCGGCGAGCGCCGCGAGGGTCGCGTCCACCATGGGCCCAACGAAGCCCGGGTGGTTGAAGTAGTGCCGGAGCTTGTCGACGCGCGGCACCGGCAGTCCCTCGGACTCCAGTACGGCCAGCGCGTCGGCGAGGTTCTCGCGGTACTGCCGGCAGCCGGAATAGGAGGCGTACGCGCTGGTGGCGAAGACCAGGACGCGGCGGTGCCCCGCGACGGTCATCTCGCGCAGGGTGTCCGTGAGATACGGCGCCCAGTTGCGGTTGCCCCAGTGGACCGGGAGCTCCAGGCCGTGCCCGGCGAAGTCCTCGCGGAGCGCGGACAGCAGAGCGCGGTTCTGGTCGTTGATGGGACTGACGCCGCCGAAGAGGAAGTAGTGCTGCCCCACCTCCTCGAGCCGCTCCCGGGGGATGCCCCGGCCGCGGGTGACATTCTCCAGGAACGGCAGCACGTCGTCCGGGCCCTCGGGGCCGCCGAAGGACAGGAGCAGCAGGGCATCGTACGGAGCGGACACTGACTGATCGGACATGCCGTCGATCCTGCCACCAGCCTCCGACAGCCGGAAAACCGCTGGACGCCGCGCACCCGGACACCCGTAAGCTGTGTCAGCTGAGTACGTTCCTTACTGGTTTCCGGCGGAGCCGTCATGCCCAGTCCTTATCGCGCGATCTTCGCCGCCCCCGGCACCAAGGGGTTCTCCGCGGCCGGCCTCATCGGCCGGATGCCGCTGGCCATGATGGGCATCGGCATCATCACGATGATCTCCCAGCTCACCGGGCGGTACGGGCTCGCGGGCTCGCTCTCCGCCACCCTCGCGCTGTCCGTCGCGTGCATCGGCCCGCAGATCTCGCGGCTCGTCGACCGGTACGGACAGCGCCGGGTGCTGCGACCCGCCACCCTCGTCGTGCTCAGCGCCGTCGCTGGGCTGCTGTTCTGCGTCCGGCAGGGGCTGCCCGACTGGACGCTGTTCGCCTTCGCGGCGGGCGCGGGCTGTGTGCCGAGCCTCGGCTCGATGATCCGGTCCCGCTGGGCGGCCCTCTACCGCGACGACGCCAGAAAACTGCACGCGGCCTACTCGTTCGAGTCGGTCGTGGACGAGATCTGCTTCATCTTCGGCCCGATCGTCTCGATCGGGCTCTCGACGGTGTGGTTCCCCGAGGCCGGCCCGCTGCTGGCCGCCGCGTTCCTCGCGACCGGCGTCTTCTGGCTCACCGCGCAGCGCGCGACCGAGCCCGTGCCGCATCCCCGTACGGCTCACAAGGAAGGCTCGGCGCTCCGCTCCCCCGGCCTCCAGGTGCTGGTCCTCACCTTCGCCGCGACCGGGGCGATCTTCAGCTCCGTCGACGTGGTGACCGTCGCCTTCGCCGAGGAGGCCGGCCACAAGGGGATGGCGGGCCCCGTGCTGGCGATCTACGCCCTGGGGTCCTGCGTGGCCGGCGCGGTGTTCGGGCTGCTGCACATCAAGGGCCCGCCCGCTCCCCGCTGGCTGCTCGGCGTGTTCGCCATGGCCGTCAGCATGGTCCCGCTGCTGCTGGTCGAGAGCCTGCCGATGATGGCCCTGGCGCTCTTCCTCGCCGGGCTGACGATCGCCCCGACGGGCATCACCACGATGGCCCTCGTCGCGCAGCACGTACGACCCGCCCAGCTGACCGAGGGCATGACGTGGACGAGCACCGGGCTGGCCGTCGGAGTGGCAGGCGGTGCGGCCTCCGGCGGCTGGGTGGTCGACGCGGCGGGTGCCGGCACCGGATACTCGGTGCCTGTCGCGGCGGGGACGCTCGCGGCCGTGGTGGCGACCCTGGGATACCGCCGGCTCCGGCCGGCGCCGCAGCGGGAGGAGATCCGGGCACGTGAGCGAGAAGACCGAGAAGACCGAGAAGATCAGCACGGCGGGCCGCAGCACGTGGCGTAACTGGGCGGGGAACGTGACGGCCAGGCCCGTCCGGTCCGTGGCCCCGGCCTCGACGGCCGAGCTGGCCCGGATCGTACGGTCCGCGGCCGCGGAGGGGATCCCGGTGAAGGCGGTCGGCGCCGGCCACTCCTTCACCGCGGCGGCCGCCACCGAGGGGGTGCTGATACGTCCCGACCGGCTGACGGGCGTCCAGCGCGTCGACCGGGCCGCCGGGACCGTCACCGTCGCGGCGGGCACCCCCCTGCACCAGCTCAACGAGACCCTCGCCGCCGCCGGCCTGTCGCTGACGAACATGGGCGACATCATGCGGCAGACCGCCGCCGGAGCCGTCGGCACCGGCACTCACGGCACCGGCCGCGACTCGGCCTCCATCGCGGCTCAGCTCACCGCCCTGGAGCTGATCACCACCGACGGCACGCTGCTGCGCTGCTCGGCGGAGGAGAATCCGGACGTCTTCGCCGCGGCCCGGATCGGCCTCGGCGCGCTCGGTGTCATCTCCTCCCTCACCTGCGCGGTCGAGCCGGCCTTCCTGCTCACCGCGCAGGAGGAACCGATGGCCTTCGACCGGGTCGTCGCGGAGTTCGACGAGCTCGTGGCGGGCAACGAGCACTTCGAGTTCTACTGGTTCCCGCACACGGAGAACTGCAACACCAAGCGCAACAACCGCAGCGAGGGCCCCGCCGCCCCGCCCGGCCGGATCGGCGGCTGGGTCGAGGACGAGCTGCTCTCCAACGGCGCCTTCCAGCTCGCCTGTTCCGCAGGCCGCGCGGTGCCCGCCGCCGTCCCCGGCATCGCCAGGGTCACCAGCCGCGCGCTGTCCGCCCGCACCTACACCGACATCCCGTACAAGGTCTTCACCAGCCCGCGCCGGGTCCGCTTCGTCGAGATGGAGTACGCCCTGCCGCGCGAGGCCGGCATGGCGGCGCTGCGCGAGGTGAAGGCACTCGTCGACGGTTCGGACTTCCGCGTCGGCTTCCCCGTCGAGGTGCGCACCGCGCCGGCCGACGACATCCCGCTCTCCACCGCCTCCGGACGGGACAGCGTCTACATCGCGGTGCACCTCTACCGGGGCACGCCGCACCAGGGGTACTTCTCGGCGGTGGAGCGGATCATGACCGGCTTCGGCGGGCGGCCGCACTGGGGCAAGCTGCACAGCCGGGACGCCGGGTATCTCGCCGGGGTCTACCCGCGGTTCGGCGAGTTCACCGCGGTGCGCGACCGGCTCGACCCGGGGCGGGTGTTCGGCAATCCGTATCTGCGGCGGGTCCTCGGCGACTGACGGCGGCGCAGTCTCTGTGCTCGGCGCACGTCGACTCCCTGCCGTTCATGTCGATTTCAGCCTTTTTGCTCCCCTGTGCCCGCTCACCGCGCACCTGTTGCGTCTTGCGGGTGGCAGCCGACGTTGCCCGGAGGGTGTAATTCCGGATCGACGGGTTCTGTGAAACTCCCCTTGCACGGGAGTTGATTGACCGGGGCGGATCACCGCCGGCGCAGGAAGTCCACGGCGCGGCAGACCACCCCGCGTGGCCCCGATGGAGTACTGTGGCGAACCCTGGCCCCGGCCACCGCCGGGCGCCCGGACCTGCGAATGGGACCGGGTGCGGCACACCGGCCGGCGGAGCCGCAGCACGAAATGGGTAGGGTGCAGGGGATGAACGACACGGTCGCACGACCCGACGAGCGGGTCACCGTGTCATAACGGCGTTCACGGGCCCAGGCCCGACACGCCGGGCAACTCGGTAATGTTGTGGCAGGCTGCACCCGGGCAGGCCACACTCGTAGCGGAAGCAGCGACGCACGTGACGTCGGCAGGCACCACCCGGGAGGTCCCCATGCCCGAACTGCGTGTCGTGGCCGTCAGCAACGACGGCACACGGCTGGTGCTGAAGGCTGCGGACAGCACGGAGTACACCCTTCCGATCGACGAGCGGCTGCGTGCCGCCGTGCGGAACGACCGCGCCCGCCTCGGTCAGATCGAGATCGAGGTCGAGAGCCACCTCCGCCCCCGCGACATCCAGGCGCGTATACGAGCCGGTGCCTCCGCTGAGGAGGTCGCACAGGTCGGCGGCATTTCCGTCGAGCGGGTACGGCGCTTCGAGGGCCCGGTCCTCGCCGAGCGCGCCTTCATGGCGGAGCGCGCCCGCAAGACGCCGGTCCGCCGGCCGGGCGAGAACACCGGACCCCAGCTCGGCGAGGCCGTCGCCGAACGCCTCATGCTGCGCGGCGTCGAGAAGGACACCGCGCAGTGGGACTCCTGGAGGCGCGACGACGGCACCTGGGAGGTGCTGCTCGTCTACCGCGTCGCCGGTGAGCCGCACTCGGCGAGCTGGACGTACGACCCGCCGCGCCGGCTCGTACAGGCCGTGGACGACGAAGCGCGCGCCCTCATCGGTGACACCGACGACACGCCCGAGCCGAGCATTCCGTTCGTGCCCCGGATCGCACGGCTGCCCCGCGACCGGCCGCTGGACCGGGCCGCGCCCATCGACCGGTCCGAGCGACCGGACCGACTGGACCGGCCCGCCCGGCCCGAGCGCCCGGAGCGGCCCGACCGGACGGCGTCGGCGTACGCCGGCGACACCGAGGAGAACGGGGACCGGGAGGACCGCGAGCGGCGGGACCGGGACTCGCTGACCAGCCTGCTGGAAGCGGTGCCGAGCTTCCGGGGCGACCTGGTGGTGCCGGAGCAGACGTCCTCGTCTCGCGCCGAACCGGGCGACGGCTCGCCGGACGACGAGCCGGAGGCCGACGAGGCGGCGGCGT
>DOWQ01000309.1 GCA_003519485.1 Streptomyces sp.
TGGTCGCCGACTTCAGCCGGGTGCTCGCCGGCCCGCTCGCCACGATGACCCTGGCCGACCTCGGCGCGACGGTCGTCAAGGTGGAGCGGCCCGGCACCGGGGACGACACCCGCGCGTGGGGACCGCCCTGGACGGACGACTCCTCCTCCTACTTCGAGGGGCTCAACCGCACCAAGCGCAGCATCGCGCTCGACCTCGACGATCCGTCCGACCACCGGGCCGCGGTCGAACTCGTCCGGCGTGCCGACGTCATGGTGGAGAACTTCCGCCCGGGCGTCCTGGCGCGCCACGGCCTCGACTACGAACAGGCGAGAGGGATCAACCCCGGCCTCGTCCACGCCTCCATATCCGGCTTCGGCAGCGATGGCGGCGCGCAGCTGCCCGGCTACGACTTCATCGTCCAGGCCGTCGGCGGGCTCATGAGCATCACGGGGACCGCCGACGGTGACCCGATGAAGGTCGGCGTCGCACTGGTCGACGCCCTCGCCGCGAAGGACGCCGTCATCGGCATCATGGCGGCACTGCGGCACCGGGAGCTCACCGGTCGAGGGCAACAGGTGGAGGTCAACCTGCTGTCCAGCCTGTTCGGCGGGCTGGCCAACCAGCTCTCCGGCTACCTGGCCACCGGCCAGTCGCCCACGAGGCTCGGCAACAGCCACCCGAGCATCGCCCCGTACCAGACGCTGCGGTGCGCCGACGCCCTGCTGGCCGTGGCGGTCGGCACCGACGCGCAGTTCCGAGTGTTCACCGGGGTGCTCGGCCTGCCGGACCTCGGCCATGATCCCGCGTACGCGACCAACGCGGCCCGCGTCGCCCATCGCGAGAGCCTGGTCGGTCACCTCGAAGGCGCTCTCGCGGCGCGGAACGCCGCGGACTGGGAGAGCTCGCTGCTCGCCGCGGGCATCGCCTGCGGACGGGTCAACGACATCGCCGGCGCGGTCGGTCACGCCACCGGACTCGGCCTGTCCCCCCTGCTCGACGTGGGTGACGGGCACCCGCCACAGGCGCGCCTGCCCATCACGTTCTCCGCGGCCCGTACGACCTGCCCGGCGCCGCCGCCGCGTCTGGACGAACACGCCGACGAGGTACGGGCCTGGCTCAAGGACCCCGTCCCCGTCCCGCTGCCGGCCCTGCGCGACGAGGCCGACGGCACCCGCACCCTCATCCGAAGCCCAGCGTCCCCCGAGGAGTCCTCATGACCGGCACCACTCCCCCGCCGCCCTTCCGTCCGCACGACCCGCTGGATCTGGACTCCCTGCTGTCCCCCGAGGAGTTGACGATCCGCGACACCGTACGGACGTTCTGCGCCGACCGGATCACCCCGCACATCGCGGACTGGTTCGAGCGGGGCGAGCTGCCCGTCGCCCGCGAACTGGCCCAGGAGATGGGCAAGATCGGCCTGCTGGGCATGCACTTGGAGGGCTACGGCTGCGCCGGGACGAGCGCGGTCGGCTACGGCCTCGCCTGCCTCGAACTCGAGGCCTGCGACTCCGGCATCCGCTCGCTGGTATCGGTCCAGGGTTCGCTCGCGATGTTCGCGATCCACCACTTCGGCTCGGAGGAGCAGAAGCAGCAGTGGCTGCCCCGGATGGCCGCGGGCGAGGCGATCGGCTGCTTCGGGCTCACCGAGCCGGACCACGGTTCCGACCCGGGATCGATGCGCACCAACGCCCGGCGCGAGGGCGGCGACTGGGTGCTCAACGGCCGCAAGATGTGGATAACCAACGGCTCCATCGCCGATGTGGCCGTCGTATGGGCACAGACGGACGACGGCATCCGCGGCTTCGTCGTGCCCACCACCGCACCGGGCTTCACCGCGCCGCTCATGCACCACAAGATGTCGCTGCGCGCCTCGGTGACCAGCGAGCTCGTCCTCGACGACGTACGGCTGCCCGCGAGCGCCGCACTGCCCGACGTCACCGGCCTGCGCGGACCGCTGAGCTGCCTCGGCGAGGCCCGTTACGGCATCGTCTGGGGCTCCGTCGGGGCCGCGCGGTCGTCGTTGGAGACCGCGCTGGAGTACGCCGGCTCCCGCGAGCAGTTCGGCCGGCCCCTCGCGGGCTTCCAGCTCACCCAGGCCAAGCTTGCCGACATGGCGCTGGAGGTCCACCAGGCGCTGCTGCTGGCCCTGCACCTGGGGCGCCTCAAGGACAACGGGCGGCTGCGCGCGGAACAGATCAGCTTCGGCAAGCTGAACAACGTACGGGAGGCGCTGGGCGTGTGCCGCACGGCGCGCACCATACTCGGCGCGAACGGCATCTCTCTGGAGTACCCGGTGATGCGGCACATGGCGAACCTGGAGTCGGTGCTCACCTACGAGGGCACCGCCGAGATGCACATCCTGGCGCTGGGCAAGGCGCTGACGGGCATCCCGGCCTTCCGCGGCTGACCCGGCGGGCGGCGGGCGGCGGAAAGCGGGAGTACGGGGAGGGCGTGCCGGTATCGGCCGCCCTCCCCGTAAGCCGTGCGGGCGCGGACGGGGCGACTCGCGGCGCGCCCCGCCCGTACGACCGCCCCCGGGGTTCACGGCGCCGGCTGCGCCTCCGCCCTGCCACCGGAGTCCGCCGGTTCCGGGACCGTGATCGTCCCGTAGTCCAGGCGGCCGTGGCGGTGGGTCGGTACCACCGGCCACTGCCGCTTCCACGGCGCGCACTCCGAGGAGGGAATGATCTGCAGCCAGCGCGGGTCCTTCGGGGAGGCCGAGGCCAGGGTCTTCTCCTTGACCATCGAGTCGTACTGGTCGAGGGAGTCCTCCAGCGTGTTCGCGTTCAGCACGACCTCGCGGCCGTAGAAGGCCGCCTGCTGCCGGACGCCCGGGATCCGGGACAACTCGGGCTGCCAGCTGTCGGCGGCCATGCCGTTCTCGGAGGACACCCAGACGCCGTCCGGGGTGTTGACGACGAGCGAGTGGTTGCCGTCCGTGTGCCCCGGCGTCCACAGGAGGCTGACGCCGACGCCGAGTTCCACGTCACCGTCGAAGACCTCGAGGCGTTCGGCGGGGACCCCGTCCATGCCGCCGTCGACGTACCAGGCCCACTGCATCGGGTGCAGCGACTCGAAGGTGCCGAGCTCCTTACGGTGCACCAGCAGTTTCGCATTCGGGAAGAGCGGGCCGGGCGGCTGCTGCTCGCCCTCGATCACCGCGCTGCTGCCCATGATCATGCGGACGTCCTGGACGTGGAGGTGGTCGAAACTGACGTAGTCGACGTCCTCGTTGCTCAGTCCCAGGCGGGGCAGGACCGCGTCCGGGTCGTTGTAGTACTTCACGAAGAGCTTCTCGGCGCGCAGCCGCTGCGCGAAGTGCTGCAGCTTGCTGTAGAAGGGCGCCCTCGCCGAGCCGGCGGCGACGGTGGGCTCCCACACCAGCGTCCGGAGCCTGCCGTCGAAGCCGTCGAACTGGATGACGAACATGCGGTTGATGATCGAGATCATCGGATTGATGTTCACCGAATAGCTCTGGAAGGCGAAGCGGGCCGGGTAGGGCGCGGCGGCGATGTCGAAGCTCTTGAACGCCCGGATCTGCCCCTGCGCCAGGAAGCGCTCCCGATAGGCGGCCGCCGCCTCCCGCACCGCCCGCAGGCGGTCGCCACGCGGCCATACGTCGTGCACTCCGTCGAATTCCGGGATCGGCCGGACCACCGGCGTCTGTGCGTCCCCTGCGGATGCCGTCATCTCGTCCTCTTCACTTCTGGATCGTTCCGGCACGGAATCAGATGCGGGATTCGTACTGTTCACGACCGGATTTGTCGGTCAGTGCCTTGACCTGGTCAGGTACGGTCGCCCGCAGCAGCGGGTCGCGGAGCGCCTGGGGCAGTACGGCCGCCAGGGTCGTCACCAGCCGGACGCGCCGCGGGAGGAAGATCTCGAAGCGCGGACGGCGGATGACGCCGGCCACCACCTCGGCCACCGCTTCCGGCGTGAGGCGCCGGACCGCGCCGGTGACCGTGCCCGCCGCCAGCTCCGTCTCGACGACTCCGGGCATCACGGCGGAGAGCTCGACGCCGCTGCCGCGGAGCTCCGTCCTGACAGCGCTGAGATAGCCGTGGACGGCGTGCTTGGTGGCGGAGTACGTCGCCTCCCCGGGCGGCGCCAGTTTCGAGGCGGCGGAGGCGATCGTGACGATGTGGCCGCCGCCGCGCGCCCGCATCCGCGGGGCGGCGAGTTTGACGCCCCTGATGACGCCGTGCAGATTGACGGCCAGTTGCCGTTCGGTGGCGGATTCCGGCTCGCTGTCGAACGCGCCGACCCACATCACGCCGGCGTTGTTGACCAGCACGTCCACCGGCCCCAGGCGGCGGTCGACGGCATCGAGAAAGGCCTCGAACGACGCGGTGCTCGTGACGTCCAGCTCGAACGCCTCGATTCCGCCGGGAAGTTCGGCGGCCGTTTCCCGGGCGGCCGCCACATCACGGTCGCCGATCGCGACGCGAGCACCCGCGCCTGCGAGACGGTGGGCGATCTCCCGGCCGATGCCCCGAGCCCCGCCGGTCACGGCCACGACCTGTCCGGCGATTGCTTTTCGCGTCACCGTTCCATCCTCTCGGGCGATGAGCATCCGACTGTCTGACATGCTGGCGTGTCACATGATTCGCCTAGCATGCCACAGACCAGCGGTGAGGGAAATGGAAAATGGTGGGCGTTCACATGGGCAGCGGCAGGCGCTATTCGGGACTCGACGCCGAGGAGCGCACCACCCAGCGCCGCGCGGCGATCCTCGCCGCCGCCCTCGAACTCTTCGGCACAACCGGGTACGCGGCCACGTCCGTCAAACAGATCTGCCGCGAGGCCGGCCTCACCGAACGCTATTTCTACGAGTCGTTCCGTGACCGCGAAGCCTCGCTCGCCGCCCTCTACGCCGAGCTCACCGGGCAGATGCGGGACGCGACCGTCAAGGCTGTCGGGGACGCGCTGCCGGGCCCGGGCGGGGACGCGCCCGCCGCCGGGCACGCCGACACCGGCGTGCCCGCCTACCTGTCGGAGGCCACCCGCAGCGGGCTCGCGGCCTTCATCGGTTTCCTCGCGGAGGACCCCCGGCGGGCGCGGGTCGTACTGATCGAGGTCGTGGGGGTGTCCCCCGGCCTGGAGGACCGCCGGCACGCGGTGCTGCGCGAGTTCGCCGGGCTCGTCTCCGACGTGTGGTCCGCCCAGCCGGACGGCCCCGCCGCCACGGAAACGCAGCGGCTCACGACCGTGGGCCTGGTCGGGGCCGTCAACCACCTCTTGGTGAACTGGCTGATGGAGGGCCGGCACCAGGCACCGTCCGTCCTCGTCGACGTGTGCGCCACGCTGTTCACCGCCGCCCGGGAACGGCTGTGGTGATACGGGCCCGAGCGCCGCACGGGAGGGCTCGGCGGGAGGGGCTGTTGACGTGCTCGCCGACGGCAGCCGGGGGCTACGGCCGAGGCGCGCCGTACCAGCGCCAGGTGGTCAGCCGGGGATGCCCGGGCAGCTCGGCGCGTCCGGTCGCCCACAGCAGGGTGGGCCAGGGGGCCGTCGTCGCCGGGGCGTCCGGGAACAGCCGGGCGAGGACGCGCGAGCACAGGCCGGCGGGCGGGGCCCACTCGAGCCCGAGCCCCTCGGCCAGGTCGTAGGTGTGGACCAGGGTCTCCACGATGCCCATCGCGGCGAAGCCCTCCGGGCCCGACACCCCGTGAACGTGGTGGGCGCGTACCGCCGGCGATGTCGTACGCGCCATGGCGGCCAGCAGCGCGCCGCACGCCTCCAGCACCTGCAACAGCCCGGCGGGTCCGGCCGCCCGGTCGGCGTGGACGGCGTTCGCTGGACCGCCCGGCCGCCGGCTCTCCCACACGAAAGGGACTTCTCCGGTCAGGGGCGGTGTCCGCGGACCCAGCTGGACGGCGTATGCGAACAGATCGTCGCTGAGGTGTTCGACGGTCTCCCAGCAGTCCCACTCCAGCGA
>DOWQ01000233.1:0-3448 GCA_003519485.1 Streptomyces sp.
TCCGGGACGGGAGGCGGCGAGGAGGGCACGGCCCCGGCCTCGGAAGCCGACGGTGAAGGCGCAGGCGGCGGCGGGCTCCCGCCGTACACGAACGCGCTGCGTACGGCGCTGGCGGCGGCGCGCCACCGGCCGGTGACGCCGTACTACGCGGCCTTCACGGAGCTGGTGCAGACGGAGGTCCACACGTCGCTGAACAACGGCACGGGCGGCGGCCCGCTGGCCGCCGAGCTGGACAAGGGGCTGCGCCGGGTGATGAGAGGCGGCTGAACGGTCCCTCGGGGCACGGGCTCCCCGCCGCGCGACGGAGCCGAGGCGCGGCGCCCGGGGGGAGGAGCCGCAACCACACGGGCCACCGATGAGTTGGACCGGCGGACGGCGTCGGACCTCGCGAGGGGCGGGGGGACGACGACGCGCCGTACCCAGCGAGAGGTGGAGCGATGACGCACAAGAACAAGCACGAGCACGAGGACGAGCACGAGGACGAGACCGCGGACCGGGGCAGGCGCCGGGGCAGGGGCCGGGGTGGAGCCGGCGAGGCCGATCGGGCTCAGGACCCGGTGGCGGAGCTGGACGCCAGGTACAGCGCGGAGGGTGCGCGGGCGCCGGACTGGTCGGATGCGCGGGCACGCCTGGCTGCGGCGGAGGTCTTCTGGCTGAGCACGGTGCGCCCGGACGGGCGGCCGCACGTCACCCCGCCGCTGTCGGTCTGGCTGGACGGCGCACTGCACTTCTGCACCGGCCCCGACGAGCGCAAGGCCAGGAATCTGGCGGCCAACCCGCACTGCGTCCTGACCACCGGCTGCAATGCCCTCAGCGAGGGACTCGACCTGGTGGTCGAGGGCCACGCGGTCCGGGTGACGGACGAGGCGAAGCTCGTGAGCCCGCCGGGACGTACGAGACGAAGTACGGCAGCGACTGGCACTTCGACGTCCGGGACGGCGCCTTCCACGGGGACGGCGGCGAGGCCCTGGTTTTCGAGGTGGCCCCGGTGACGGCTTTCGCGTTCACGAAGGGCGACTACGCGCAGACCCGCTGGCGCTTCGCCGAATGATGCCGCTCGCCGGCGTGTGCCGGCCACGGGGACAGGTGCGAACAAGGGAAGGACTTTCCGGCCCACGCTCGCCCGCCGGCTGCGAGAAGCGCCCGAGAAGCGCCCGGGCACTACGAATTGTGGGGCGAGGGACGGGACTCCGACCACGACCATGGTGAAACGGCACCCCGGACCGGATTTGTGGGCCGCCCGGGGCGCTGATGGGTCAGGGTGCGGTCACGCGATGATGTGGAACAGGAACCACACGCTGAATCCGGTCCACGCGAGGGCGAAGAACGCGCGGCCGGGGTGGGTGCGGACGGAGAACCAGGCGCGGACGCGCTCGGAAAGTGTGTCGCCGATCTGTGTGTTGCGTAGGGCGATGATCTCGTAGATGAGTCCCGCGAGGAGTAGTCCACCCCAGATGAGATTGGTTGTTGTCATCGCGCCGCCTTCCTTTTCCTACTGCATACCCTTGTCACGAGATCGCCGACCACAAGCGACGAATTCCCGAAAAGCCATTGGGCGGAATGCTGACCGCCGAGGGGCACGGAGTCTCTCCGGCGGAAGCACTCCGCACTCTTGCACCCACCGGTTACGCCGGTTCGCTGTGATTCGCGGATGGCGGGCAGGACCGTGGCACGGCATCCGTACGGCTGGTGCGCGACCGTCGTACGGTCTTCGGCCCGGACCCCCGACCGCGTACATCAGTGCGCGCGGGATTCCCGTGAATGACCGTCGCCGTTGATGGCAGGCGTGGACGCCAAAAACCCCGGACCGTGTTCGGTACGGGGTCTTCCGGCTGGCGCCCCCGGCCGGATTCGAACCTGCGACACCCGCTTCAGGGAGTGTCTTCTGAGTGCGCCGCTGACCTGCCGGGCATCACCGGACAGCCCAGCCGGCCCGGAAGACAGATGGAAGCGGCGGGCTCAGAGGCTGGGGTCCCGTGTCAGAGACGGCGGACCCGTGCGGCGATGCCGTGACCGACCATGAGGTAGAGGACGGCGGGCAGGCCGTAATTGAGGAAGATCCGTACGTTTTCGTTCTCCATGGTGAAGATGTCCTGTGCCCACCAGCCGAGCCAGTCAGCGACGCCCTCCACAAAGCCGACGAAGACGTTCGCCTGGTTCGCGTCCAGCAGATACAGCAGGATCCACAGTCCCAGGAAGCCGGCGGCCACGTCGGCGACGGAGTGGATGATCAGGGCCATGCGGCCTGTGCCGCTTTCCTCCTGGTTCCTGCTGGAGCGGTCGTTGTCGTGCATGGGGGCGTGAACGTTACTCATCGGGATCACAATCTGGCGCGCGGCGCGCCTCGACGACAGGGGGGAGCGGCAGCCCGCCGGCAGCGTATGTGCCGCGGAGACGTGCGTGCCGCAGTCGCAAGCGAGAGGATTCGCACTGGCNNTCGGTCACTGATCGCCGAGAGGTGTGACGCTCAGTGAACCGGTGGCGCAGTCGAAGGTGAGCCGATCGGTCATCGGCATGCCGGATCCACAAGTTCCACTACCCCCTTGCATGCGGATCCGGCGCCCGGCGCGGACCAGGGAAGCCTGTCCGCGCCGGTTCCCCAGGCCAGAAGCCTGCGTCGCTGCCTGACCGTCTGCGGACCGCTGCCGGCCCGGCCGGGTGCGGGGGCGTCGTCCGCGCCGGCACGGTCAGCCGCCATGCGACTGGCTCCGGAAATGAGAACGGTGTGAGGTCATGCTGGAGGCAGGACGGTATCGACTGGTCGAGGTGATCGGCCGCGGCGGCATGGGCGAGGTCTGGCGCGCCGAGGACACCACGCTGAACCGCCAGGTCGCCGTCAAGCTGTTGCTGGGCGAGACCGCGGTACCCGAGGCAGTGGAGCGGTTCCGGCAGGAGGCGCGGACCGCCGCCGCACTGAACCACCCGCACGTTCTGGCGGTCTACGACTTCGGCGAGGAGCAGGGCCGCTGCTACCTGGTCATGGAGCTGGTGCACGGACGCAGTCTCCGTGCCGAGCTGACCGAACGCGGCGGCTCCCTGCCGGTGGAGGATGCGTGCCGGTTCGCGCAGCAGGCCGCAGCGGGTCTGGCTGCCGCGCACCATGCGGGGGTGGTGCACCGCGACATCAAGCCGGGCAACCTGCTGCTGGCCGAGAACGGCGTGAAGGTCGCGGACTTCGGGATCGCCCAAGTCGTCGGCCAGGCCACCGCGGCCCTGACCGCCACCGGGGAAATGCTCGGCACCAGCTCGTACCTGGCACCGGAGAGAGGCAAGGGCGCCTCGGCGGGGCCCGAGTCGGATGTGTACGCGCTGGGCTGTGTGCTGTACGAGCTGCTGTGCGGCCGACCGCCCTTCACCGGGAATGTGCCGGCCGTGATCTACCAGCACATCGAGGCCGTACCCGAACCTCCCCGGCAACTGAGGCCCGAGATACCCGCCGGGGTGGCGG
>DOWQ01000233.1:3462-4069 GCA_003519485.1 Streptomyces sp.
GGTACGCGCCGGCGACGGCGCACTGCCGCTCTTGTCGCGGCCTCGATTGCCGTATTCGCCGCCTCGGTCGCCGTGGGATACGACCTTGTCGACGGTGACGCCAAGGCTCCCGCCTCGCAGTATTCACCCAGCACGCCTTCATCCTTCCCTTCTGCGCCGAGCACCCCGGCGGAGCGAGAGGACGCCGTGCCCACCACCGCACCGACGTCACCCGTGCAGAACGCGGAAAGCAGGCCCGCCGAGGACACCGAGAAGGCGGAGAAAGCCCGCAAGAAGGCGGTGGAAGAGCAGCAGAAGGCCGCCGAGGAAGCGGACAAACAGCAGGGGGAGGCAGCGAAGAAAGCCGCGGAAGAGGAGAAGAAGGCGGCTGAGGAAACGCTGAAGCGGCAGGAGGAGGCGGCGAAGAAGGCCGCTGAGGAAGCCAAGCAATAAGGCGAGGACGCCGCAGAGATCATCCCGGGGCAAATGGGAACGGCGCTGTGCAGGAAAGCAAGATCCGTCGGCGGGATCTTCTGCGCCGGATCAGTGCGACGTCCTCTTTTCTCGATGCATCGCTCAAAGGCGGCGCAGCCAGGCCGCGACGCCGTGGCCGATGAAGAGGTAAATC
>DOWQ01000233.1:4079-5250 GCA_003519485.1 Streptomyces sp.
TTTCCCTGGTTGGCTTCGAGCAGGTACAGCACGATCCACAGCCCGAGGAACACGGCGGCGATGTCCGCGAGCGCCTGGACGACCAGTGCGGCGCGTCGCCGTCCGGAACCGTCACTGGGACGTGGACGGCGGGGAGCGGAGCCGCTTGCGGGGTAGTCCTGGCGGGGTCCGGGCTCGTTCCCCGGGTGATACCCCGGACCGGGAGCATGAGCTTCACCGGGGCCGGGAGCGGGGGCGTACGGGTCGTAGCCGGGGCCTTGGCCGGGGCCCGGGCCGGCCATGGGATAGCCCTGACCGGGAGCGGAACCGTTCGCGTTGTAGTCATAGCCGGGGCCGGGGCCGGGGCCGTTCATGGGGTTCCCCTGGCCTTGTCCAGGTCCAGGCCCGGGTCCGGGTCCGGGCCCGTACTGTGCGCGGCCATCGGGCTGCCAGGTGGGCCGGGGTTCGGTGTCACTCACGTGGTACCAATCTGGCGCTTTCACGCCTCGGCTGCAGAGAAATCGGCCACGCGTGGTGACTCTCTCGGAGATGCGCTCTCGTGGCCTGCGGGATGCCCCCGCTCTTCCCTCTGCGCCGCGAAGAGGACCGCGCGTTACACGAACCGTCGATTTGTCGGGGATACGCAGCGCTGAGGGATCGTGCCGTATACGTACTGTGTGTGGGGCAAATAATCGATCTTGACACCCGAATAAAAATAACGCCGACCAGTCGCCGAGCAAACGGGCCGAAGTCGCCCCTTACCTTTGGCCCGCTTTCGCGGCGCAGGCGACTCTCAGGCATTTGTTCATCGCGCCACCCAGACCCAAGAACCGGTAGCCTTCCTCTTTGGCGCTCATCGAAGGATTATGCCGCTGTTTCCGCTCGACGGCTTGCGTTTCAGTGGTCGCCGCATGCTGCTCGTCAGCGGCTGACGCGGATCATTACGGTGAGGCCAAGCGAAGCCGGTGAAGGCCGGCTGTGCCATATGTCCTTGTATGCCCACGACTTGTAGAGCCTGTGGACCCTTCCTTCGCGTGTGCGTCTACCCGCGGAAGGCTGACCGCCGCCGTTGATGTCAGCTGTAGATGTCAAACGCCCCGGAGCAGAGACGCTCCAGGGCGTTTCGCTGGTGCCCCCGGCAGGATTCGAACCTGCGACACCCGCTTTAGCCTCGATCTTTCGCGTGCGGCCC
>DOWQ01000430.1 GCA_003519485.1 Streptomyces sp.
CGGTCCGCCTCGGCGCACCCCGCCTCGATCTCACCGCGCGCCACCCGCACACGGGCCATCGCCCCGGCCGCGGCAGCCAGGACCGGAGCCGGAGCGTTGGCCGGGTCGCCGAGGGCCGCCGCGCCGAACGCGTCGGTGGCCTCGTCCCACTCGCCGCGGGCCACCGCGAGCAGCCCGAGGACGAGATGCGCGTCGGCCGAGATGCCGGACACACCCTGCGCCATGTCGAGGATCCGCCGCGCACGGTCGGCCAGGCCGTGCCACTCGCCGTTGTTCCACTCCAGCCGGAGCGCGGTGCCGTCGATGATGCCCTGGAGGAACGGCGCACCGCACTCGGCGGCGAGCCGCTGACCCTCGCGGCGGAAGCGCTGCGCTGCGGTGTAGTGGCCGAGCCAGGTGGTGGCCTCGGCGAGGTTGCCGCACAGGCGTGCGACCTGCAGGCGTTCAGCGGTGGTCCGCCCGGAGCCGATCATGACCTCGGCGTCGGCCCACGCCCCGGGCTCGCCCAGGCTCATGCGCAGCGCGAGGTGGTTGCCGCGCACGGCCATCCGCAGCGCCCGGTCCGGGTCGTCCGCGACGAGTTCCTCGGCCTGGGTGATCCACCGCTGGTAGACGGAGTACGGGTGCTCGCCCCAACTGGGCATGGCCAGGGCCGCCATCCCGCGGGCCGCGAGCGCAGGGCGGTCCCGCAGCTCCTCCACCGCGATCTCGGTGTCGACCCGGCCCTGCTCGTAGTTCCCGGCCTGGTTGTTGAGCAGCAGACCGAGGTTGAGCCGGATCTCGCCGCGCACCGGGTCCGGGATGTCGTTGTCCTGCACGATGCGCCGCAGCAGCCCCGCGGCCCTGCGGTACGTCAGGCCGATCACCGCGGCCCGGCTGAGCTGGGTGGCGAGCCGGGCCCGGTCGTCCGGCCGCAACTGCCGGTCGGAGAGCAGTCCTTCCAGGATCTCCACGGCGACGGCGGTGTCGCCCATCTCCCGGGCCGCCTCCGCCGCGGCCTCGCCGTGCCGGAGCCAGGTCCGGAGTTCGCCGGCCTGCCGTGCGTGGTACGCGAGCTGGACGAGCGGGGGCGGATCGCTCTCGGCGAGTGCGGCCATCACCCGGCGGTGCAGCCGGCGGCGGTCGACGCCGGGCAGGCTGTTGTAGACCGTCTGCTGGGCGAGGCCGTGACGGAAGCCGTACCGGTCGTCACCGCAGTCGTACAGCACCCCGGCCAGCAGCGCCTCGCGGATGCCGCCGGAGGAGTCGCCGCCGCCGTCCACGACAGCGGTGATCAGGTCCTCACCGGCCGGGATGCGCAGGACGGCCGCCGCGCGGACCACGTCCACGGCGTGCGGGGAGAGGTCGGTCATCCGGTCGGCCATGGCGTCGCGCAGGAGCGTCGGAACCTCCATCGCGTCCAGTACGTCCCGCCCGGCGCTCCACCCCGGCCGGTCTCCGCTGCCGGCCAGCGAGCGGACCACCTCCTCCAGCACGAACGGGATGCCGGCGGTGCGTTCGTGCAGCTCGGCGGCGAGCGCGGCGGACACCTCCGCGGTGCCGGTGATCGCGGCGGTCAAACTGCGTACGGCGTGCACGTCCAGCGGCAGCAGCGGGACGAGCACGGCGGTGGTGCCCGGCGGATGCCGGTAGGCACGGCCGAGCGGGAGCGCTGCGCCGGGCAGGTCCTCGCGTCGGTAGCTGAGCACGGTCGACATGCCGCTCGGCGGGTCGTCGACCAGGAACCGGACGAGATCCCGGGTCCCGTCGTCGGCCCAGTGCAGATCCTCGACGACGATGACGATTCGGCCGAGGGACTCCAGCAGCGCCCGCACCGCGCGGAACAGCCGGTGCTGGCGGGCGCGGTGGTCCTGCAGCGCTTCGGGCGCGGGCGGCAGACGGTCGGCCAGCTCGGGCAGATAGGAACGCAGCGCCCCGCACACGGGGTTGAGCCCGGTGGGCAGGTGGTGCCCGAGGTTCCGGAGCAGGTCGAAGAAGGGGCCGTACGGAAAGGGCTCGCGCAGCGGGTGGCAGGTGCCCAGCAGAATGCGACGGCCCCGGATCGAGGGGTGCTCCAGCGCCTCGCGGATCAGCCGGGTCTTGCCGATGCCCGCCTCGCCCTCGACGAGGGCCACCGACGGCGGGTGGGTGATCGCGTCGAGGAGGGCGTGCAGTTCACCGGTCCGTCCGACGAGGACCGGCGCTCCCGAACGGCGAAGGGCGGAATTGATCATGGGGGACTCCGAGCCGCAGGGAGAGCCGTGGTGCGCCGCGACCACCTGTTACCAATCGGTCACAGCGGTGACTGGTGAAGCTACTTTCCCGCGGACTGCGCAGGCAAGAGCTTTACGGACCCGCCGTTCCGCAGGTGGGCACGGTCCGCGGTGCGCCACCGCGGCCGGTTCCTGCCCGTCCCCGGCGGGGGCGCGCCGGGGAGGGTTCGGGCTCGGCCGGGTCGGAGTCGGCTGGATCGGGGCCGTCGCCGTAGTCCCATGCGTAGTCACCGGCGGTTCCGTCGGCGGCGAGCGAGGAGCGCGCGCCGATCCGGCAGGTGGTGTACAGCCGCCAGGCCACGAGTTCCGCGGTGGGATCGGAACCGGCGGACTGCGCCGGCGGCGCCGGCAGTGCCGAGGCCGGGGCCGATGGCCCGCCGATAACGGCAAGAGTCAGGGAGTCCGCCCCCGGCGATTTGCCGAAGGAGCTGGGGCGAGTTGGTGCCATCGTTCCGACCTTCCCGTAGCACGCGCGGACGCCCGCGGACCGAGGCAGTGCGGACCGGGGTGACCGGTGCCGCGCAACCTTCACATCGGCACGGCACCGGCACTCTTCCGCGAGAACCCGGGGGCGGGCAGGCGCTGACGGACCTCGCCCGGCCGGGACTCTCTGCCTCGGGCTCATGCTGGGCGGGTGGGAGAGGCCCAGCAATCCGTAGCCCCTACGTATTCAATGGGCCGCCGCCGACCCCCTGCGCCGGGCCCGCTCCGTAGGCCGCTCCTGCCGTCGCACCACCGAACCTCTGGCCGCGACGCGGCGCCGCGCATCGGGACACAGCGGCGAAATGTCCGACAACGGGCAGCGGCTCGGCGGCGGAAACCCCACCCGGGAGACTCATCAGGCCGTTTCTGGCTTGCTTCGTTCCTCGACATCCCGGAGCGGGTGGGGCTACCGCGACTCGCGTCCGGGCAGTCCGGCAACCTCATCAGGACGGCAGCCCGGACGAGGTTGAACACAAGCTCACCTCTGGCGCTCGGACAGCTTCGATGCTAGAAATTCGTTGCACATCTCATATAACGCAATGAGCGTTGCGCATAGCGCAACGCAAGGGGAGTTGATCGTGACAGACGTCGAAGCCCTGCTCGGGGAGCTCATAGCGTTTCCGAGTGTCAATCCCCGTGGCAGACCGGAGGCGGCAGAGACACCGCTGGCTCGGTGGATCGCTCAATGGGCGTCCGAACGCGGCATGGACGTTCATACGCAAGAGGTTCTCGACGGACGGCTCAACGTGGTCGTCACCCTGCCGGGGACCAGCGCCGAGGTGATCCTGCTCGAGACGCATCTGGACACGGTCGAAGCAGACGCCATGGCCGTCGAACCGTTCACACCGACGAGGCTCGATGGGCGGATCTACGGGCGAGGGGCGTGCGATGCCAAGGGCCCACTGGCGGTGTTCATGGCCGCGATGGATGCCGTCCGGTGCAAGGGACTACCGCACCACACGGTCGTGCTCGCCGGCGTCGTCGACGAGGAGCACCAGTACAAGGGAGTGCAGGAGTTCCGCACGCTCGGTATCAAGCCGATCGGGGCGGTCATCGGTGAACCGACGAGGCTGCGCATGGTGACGGCGCACAAGGGATGCATGCGCTGTGTCATCACCGCTTCGGGGCCCGGCGGGCACAGTTCGGAACCCTGGGGCAGGACCAACCCGATCGAAACGATCGCCGAGGTGATCAAGTACCTCAGTACGGAGGAGTCCGCGCGGTTGTCCGCCGACGAACGACCGCTCGTCGGGCCACCCTCTCTGGCCGTCACCCTGATCAGCGGTGGCCAGGGCCCCAACGTCCTGCCGGACACCGCCGCCATCACCGTCGACCGGCGGACGGTCGCGGGCGAGGATCCCCACGAGGTGTGGCAGGCGCTCTCGGACGACCTGTGCTCCCGCTGGCCGGACAACCTGGGCGTCGCGCCGCCGCACATCGTCGACTACGCCCTCCAGACCGACCCCGCCGACCCGTTCGTCGAGTCCTTCGCACGCGTCCTGGCCGAGCACTCGCTCGAGCACCGGCCCAAGGGCGTCGGGCACGGCACCGACGCCTCCAAGATCGCCCTGGACGGGATACCAGCGGTGGTGTTCGGGCCCGGCTCGATCGAGTCCGCGCACACGCCGGACGAGTTCGTGCCCATCGAGGACCTGCACAGAGCCCAGACGGTCATCGAAGCCCTGCTGACCACCACGGCCGAGAAGAGCGGGTGACACGGGGGCGCCCAGCCCACCGAACACCCGAAGCGCCGAACAATTCCAGCGCCTGCCGCCCAACGCCCGCCACCGCACCGAGCAGCTGAGATCGTCGACGACGATCACGCGGTGGCGACCGTCCTCGAGGCCCCTGAGGTTCTCCGCAACACGTCAAAGGTGGAATGCGTGTCCACAACAACGCTGCACAGGACCACCCGGCGCCGGGGAGGGCCCACAGGCGCCCATCACGGCCAAGCTGATGCACAACTGGTTCCCCACCTCCGAGCGCGGCACCGCCATCGGCATCGCCAACGCGGCCACCCCGCTCGGAGGAGCCGTCGGCACCCCTGTCGTCGTGGCCATCATGTCTGCCACCAACGGCAACTGGCGCCTGCCGTTCATCGTCTTCGGCGCGCTGGGCGTACTCGCCCTCATCGGCTGGCTCGCCGTGGTCCGTGACACGCCCGAGCAGCACCCCAAGGCCAATGCGGCCGAGGCCGAGCACATCCGGCCCAAGGACGTGGAGGGGGCCGAAGACGAGGCGTCGACCACGGGCGACCGTCCATGGTGGCACTACCTCAAGCTGCCGGTGGTCTGGTCGACCGCGCTGGCGTACTTCGGCTACGCATGGATCCTGTGGACCTTCCTGAGCTGGTTCCCCACCTTCCTCGTCCAGGAACGGGGCATCGACCTCAGCCAGCTCGCCTGGGCGGGAGCCATTCCCTGGGTCGGCGGCTTCCTGGGACTGACACTGGGCGGATATGCCACCGATCGCCTCGTACGAAGGAGCGGCAAGCCGCTGGCACCACGCCGCAACAACGTCGTGATCTGCCTGGGCATCTCCAGCCTGCTGTTCGGCCTCATCGGCACGGTCAACAGCACCCTGACCGCCATCGTCGTCATGACCGCTGTCGTGTTCTTCCTCTACCTCACCGGGGCCCAGTACTGGGTCATCATCGGCGAAGCCGTCCCCAGGCACAGCTACGGGGCCGTCGCGGGCGCCGTTCAGATGTTTGCGACCACCGCGTCGATCATCGCCCCGCTTGTCACCGGCTACCTGATCGACTCTGCCGCCGGGTGGTTCGGCACTTTCCTGCTGGCGGCCGTCATCGCGCTGCTCGGGACAGTGATGCTCGCCATCTTCGGGAGA
>DOWQ01000657.1:0-16989 GCA_003519485.1 Streptomyces sp.
CAGCACGCCGTACGCCCTGGAACGGTCCGGCGCCGTGCTCTACGTACGGCGCCCGGCGGCGGGCGACCGCGTCGCGCTGCCGGACGCGCCCCGGTCGTACGCGCACGTGGTGCGCGGCGCGGTCGCCCTCGACGGCGAGCCGATGGGGCCGGGGGACGCGGCGAGGACCGAGAACTGCCGGGGCCGCGAACTGGTCGCGCGGGAGGCGTCCGAGCTGCTGGTCTGGGAGCTGGGCTAACGGATGCCCGGCCGTCTCTTCCGGGAGCCGGCGCGTCTTCAGGGGACCGCCCTGCCAGGTATCCCTGGCGTGTGGCTGATCTTTCTGTTCGCCTGCCTTTGTCAGAGTCATGAAGTACACCTGTCTCCATGGGGATCGACGCATACAAGATGAACGAGGACGAGACGTGTAAGCGGTTCGTCCTTCCCGCCCTCCGGGCGGCGGGGTGGAGCGAGAAGCAAATACGGCCGCAGTACCGGATCAACGACGGCCGGTTGGTGCCGACTCGCAGGCGTCACAAGCGTGGGGCGGCGCTCGCCGCCGACTACGTTCTTGAGTACATCCCTGATGTGCCGATCGCCGTGGTGGAGGCCAAGCGGTACCGCATCAGCGAGGAGAACGGGGTCGAGCAGGCACGTCGTTACGCGCGCAAGTTAGGGCTTTCCTTCGCGTACGCCACCAACGGCCGGAATATCGTGGAGATCGACTTCCGAGCCGAGAAGCCGGCGATCCGGTCCATCGCGCGTTTCCCCACTCCTGATGAGCTCTGGTCCCGCTTTTTGCGTGATCAGGGGGTTCGAGGTACCGAGACGGGCGAGGAGTTGATGTCCGCGCCGTACGACTACACCCTCCGCAACACCGACAACACGGTCAAGCGCCCGCGCTACTACCAGCGGGTCGCCATCACCAGAGCGCTCGCCGCCCTCGCCCGTAACGAGCGCCGCATCCTGCTGGTGCTGGCAACCGGGACGGGCAAGACCATGCTCGCACTCCAACTGGTCGCCCGGCTCTCGCAGGTGCCGGGGGCGTTCGGTGGCCGCAAGCCCCGCGTGCTCTACCTCGCTGACCGCAACATGCTGATCGACGACCCCAAGGACCGCTACTTTCTGCCGGTCTTCGGTGAGGACGACGTCCACAAGATCGGCGGGGGCCGGGCCAAGCGCGGCCGGAAGATCTACTTCGCGCTCTACCAGTCTCTGGAACAGGGGGACGCTCAGGCGGAATTGTTCCGGGAGTACCCGTCGGACTACTTCGACGTCGTCATCGTCGACGAGTGTCACCGGGGCAGCGCGAGCAGCGACTCACGGTGGCGCAAGGTCCTGGAGCACTTCGCTCCCGCCGTGCAGATCGGGCTGACCGCGACGCCGGTCCGGGACGGGGTCAAGAAGACCGACACCTACGAGTACTTCGGGAATCCTGTCTACACGTACTCGCTCAGGGACGGCATCGAGGACGGTTTCCTGTCCCCCTACCGGGTGCGCAGAGTCCGGCTGAATGTGGACATGCAGGGCTACCGGCCCAAGCCGGGCGAGAAGGACCTCTACGGCCGGGAGATCCCCGACGATCTCTATGGGCCGAAGGAGTTCGAGCGAGTCATGGTGATCCTGGAGCGGACCGAGACCGCGGCCCAGTACCTGATCGACTACCTCCGCAAAAACGCGGAGGACGGAAGGCTGGGCAAGACGCTCGTCTTCTGCGAGAACAACGAGCACGCCGGCCGGATGCGCACCGCCCTGCACAACATCGCCTCCGAGGAGGTCGCCGTGCTGCCGGACTTCGTCAAGCGCATCACGAGCGCCGACGCACCGCACGTCGGTGAGTCACTGTAGGAGTTCCGCAAGGCGGACTCCAGCCAGCCGGTCATCGCGGTGACGTCCAAACTCCTGTCGACCGGTGTGGACATGCCCGCCGTGCGGAACGTGGTGCTTTTCCGGCGGATGGCGTCCATGCCCGAGTTCAAGCAGGTGATCGGTCGTGGTACCCGGCTGTGCCCGGAGATCGGGAAGGAGTCCTTCGACATCATCGACTTCGTGGAGGCCACCAGGCTCTTCGAGGACCGGGCCTTCGACGGCCCGCCGCTGCGGCTGCTCCAGGAGACGACCGACGAGCAAGGCGCGCTGGTCGATGTCGAGGACGTCACTCCGCCCACCGAGGCTCCGGACGACGACGGCGAGTCGGTTGCCGAGCCGCAGGCCGAGTTCGAGGAGCAGGACGGCGGCTCGTTCGCGCCGGACGGCGGAGACAACGACACGGTGACCGACGAGGACGAGATCGACCGGATCCAGGCCCGTGGCAGGCGGTACCGGGTGCGGGGCGTGGACGTCTACAAGATGGGCGAGCGGCGCTACCAGCTCGCCGACGACGGCCTGAGCATGCGATTGGTGAGCGTCGAGCAGTGGGTGCACGATCAGGTACTGGAGTTGGACTTGGATCCCGCGCGACTGCGTACGCAGTGGGCGCGGGCCAAGAGCCGCGCTGCGCTCATGGAGGCACTGCGTGAGGCGGACATCGATGTGGAGGAGCTGCCCGAGGAGCTGGGCAAGCCGGATGTGGACCCGGTGGACCTGCTGGTCAGCGCGGCCTGGGAAGGGCTCGCCGTAGTGAGCCGGGACGAGCGGCTGACGTGGTTCCGCCGGGAGCATGAGGAGTTCATGGACTCCTTCGGGGCGCAGGCCCGCGAGGTGCTGGAGGCGATGCTCGTGAAGTTCGCCGAGGCAGGCTCCCCACAGCTGAAGGTGGACACGCTGAAGGTTCCGCCTTTCGACTCCATGGGTCGGGTGGTGGACCTGGCTGCCCGGTTCGGCGGAGCTCGTCAGGCGCATGAGGCCATCGATCAGCTGGCGACTCGACTGCTGACTGGCGCATAACTAAGAGAAAACTTTAGCTTTACGCGAACACATGTCGTAAAACGAAAGTTGTCTTTGTGTTTCATGTCGCTGCTAGAGTGAGAGTGTGCTCAGAGACCGTACTGACAGCCGCGCTAGCCTCTGGCGGACTGCCGCTGTTCAGCGTGGCTACTTCACCGCCGCACAGGCACTGGACGCCGGGTACTCCTACCAGGCGCAGCGCTACCACGCCCAGCACGGCAACTGGCTCGTGGTCGACCGTGCCCTCTACCGCTTCAGGGAGTTCTCCGACCTGCCGGGTGAAGGGGATGAGCAGCTGGTGCGCTGGTCGCTGTGGAGCAAGGGCAAGGCGGTGGTCTCGCACGCCACCGCCCTCGCGGCCCATGACCTCGGTACGGCCAACCCGTCACGTATCCACCTCACCGTGCCGCGCGGCTTCCGGCAGAAGTCGGACGCGGTGATCCTGCACCGTGCGGATCTGGTGGCTGCGGACGTGGAGGAACGGATGGGATACCGCGTGACAACGCCGCTCCGGGCCCTGGCGGAGTGCGCAGCGGGTGGTGATGACCAGGACGTGCTCGACGGGGCTGTGGCTGAGGCGTTGGAGCAGGGGATCGTGACCAGGCGCAAGCTGCTGCATGCTGCCCAACTGCTCGGCTCGCGTGCGGAGCTTGGCGTGGAGCGGGCCCTGGGAGCGATGTCGTGACCGGCCGCTACCGTGATGCGACCGACCTGCGCCGGGCACTGGAGGCCAGGCTGAAGCAGGATGCCGACAGGTCCGGCACCGACCTGGCGCGTCGCCGACGTCTCGTCGTCTTCGACCGCATGGCTGCGCGTCTCGCGGAGGATCCGGCCGGCGGCTGGGTCCTCAAGGGTGGTGCGGTGATGGAGTTCCGGCTCACCGGGCGTGCCCGGACCACGAAGGACCTCGATCTGGCGCTGCGGCCTGAGGACGGCTTGGACGTGGAGAGCGGCGAGGTGCGTGAGCTGCTCATCGACGCCTTGGCCGTTGACCTGGACGGCGACGGATTCCGCTTTCGTGTCGCCGCGCCCGTAGCGCTGCGAGCGGATACGGCCGGGCGGGGCGGCTGGCGGTTCTCCGTCGAGGCACACCTCGCGGGGAAGCTCTTCGCAGGTGTCCGGGTGGACGTGGTGGACCGAGGTGAGGAGATCGCCCGTACGGAGCGCCTCCCACTCCCCAATACCCTTGACTTCGCCGGGACTCCGCAGCGTGCGATAGAGGCTGTCGACCGCCGCCAGCACTTCGCAGAGAAATTGCATGCCTTCACCCGCGACTACGGTGACCGCCCCAACACGAGGGTCAAGGACCTGGCGGACCTCGTACTGCTCGCCGAGGACGGCCTTGTGGGGGATGCGGCGCTCGTGGAGGTCGTGCGGCACGTCTTCGCGGTACGGGACACGCACGAGGTTCCTGACGAGCTCCCGGCCCCGCCGCCCAGGTGGCGTGACAGCTACCCCGAGCTGGCGCAGGAGCTGGCCACCGAGATCCCGCCGACGCTCGACGCGGCACTTGCGCTGGTGCGGGAGCTCTGGGCAGCGGCGCTGGCTGATGAACACTTGTCCCTTCTCGACCCAAGCAGAAAGACCGGCTGAGCTGATATGGCAGCGACTAAGAAGAAGGCGGCGGAGAAGTCCGCCGGCACCTCACGGACACGTCTGACGTCCCTGATCAAGTCCGCGCGCGACACGATGCGTAAGGACGCCGGGATGAACGGCGACCTGGACCGGCTGCCTCAGCTGTCCTGGCTGCTCTTCCTCAAGGCGTTCGACGAGCGTGTGGAGCAGGAGGGCGAGGCGCTGGATCCGGACGGGTACCGGCGGGCCATCGAGAAGCCGTACCGCTGGGAGGACTGGGCGACCGACCGGGACTTCAGCGGCGACGAGCTGAAGTCGTTCGTCAACGAACAGCTCGTGCCGCATCTGGCCGGGCTGCTCGGCGATGGCGCGGACGATCCGCGCAACGTCATCTCGACCATCTTCAAGGACGTCGTCAACCGCATGCAGTCGGGGACACTGCTGCGTGACCTCGTGAACATCGTCAACCAGATCGACTTCGCGTCGACCGATGACATCCACACCATGGCGTTCGTCTATGAGTCGATCCTCAAGGAGATGCGCGACGCGGCGGGTGACTCGGGTGAGTTCTACACCCCGCGCCCGGTCAACCGCTTCATGACCCAACAGTCCTTCCTGGAGCTGGGCGAGTCGATTCTCGACCCGGCGAGCGGCACGGGCGGCTTTTTGGTTCAGGCGTACGAGGAGCTGAAGGGCCGGGTCAAGACGGACACCCAGCGCAGACGACTGCACGCGGACATCCGCGGTATCGAGAAGAAGCCGCTGCCGTACCTGCTCGGCTCGATGAACTTGCTGCTGCACGGCATCGACGCGCCGCACCTCCGGCGCACCAACGCGCTGCTGGAGATGCGGAACTCCAACCCGGCCGACAAGGTGAACGTCGTCCTCACCAACCCTCCCTTCGGCGGCGAGGAGGAATCGACGGTCGTCAAGGCATTTCCGGACGGCTTTCGGACTCAGGAGACGGCTTGGCTCTTCCTGTACTCGATCCTCGACCAGCTCAAGCCGGGCGGCCGGTGCGCGATTGTCCTGCCCAATGGCAGCCTGTTCGCGACGGGGGAGAATTCCATCGGCGCGAAGATCAAGAAGAAGCTGATGAAGGACTGCAACCTTCACACGATCGTCCGTCTCCCGCAGGGCGTCTTCTCGCCGTACACCCAGATCCCGTCGAACATCCTCTTCTTCGAGAAGACTGGCCCGACGCAGGAGGTCTGGTTCTACGAGGTCCCATTGCCGGAGGGCCGCCGGGGCTACACCAAGACGAAGCCGATGCGGATCGATGAGTTCGAGCCTTGCGTGGACTGGTGGGGCGGCAAGCAACGCGAGGGGCGCAAGGAGGACGAACAGGCGTGGGTCGTACCTGCGTCGGACATCATCACCTCTGGCTTCAATCTCGACATCGCCAACCCACACGTGGGTGACGACCTGGCGCACCGGACACCTGAAGAGCTGGTGGACGAGCTGATCAAGACGGAAGCGGAGATTCTTGGACTACTGAAGGAACTGCGCGAAGGGCTGGGGGAGAGTAACCGTGTTGAGTGAGACCCGCCTTGGCGATGTGCTTAAATTGGAAAGGATTGCCGTTCAGGTGAACCCTGATGCGGAATACCGCCAGATCGGCATCAGGTCGTTTGGAAACGGAATCTTCCACCGAAACCCTTGCTTGGGCAGCGAGCTGAGCAAGCTTAAGTACTTCGAAGTGCACCCTGGTCGATTTGTCGTGAGCAACATCATGGCCTGGGAGGGCGCCATTGCTGTTTCGACCGAGAGTGAAGAAGGTTTTGTCGGATCAGCTCGATTCCTCACCTATCGGCCGACTGGGGAAGTGGATCTTCGCTACCTAAATTATTTCTTCCAGAGTGACGCCGGGAAGGCTCTCATCAAATCCATCTCGACCGGGACCGTCACGCGGAATCAAACCGTTTCGCCGAAGAATTTCGAGAACGCGCAGGTTTCGCTGCCAGACCTGGCTGAGCAGCGCCGCATCGCCGACAAGCTCGACGCGGTCATCGCAATGCACGCCAGTGCCATGGGCGGTCGCCCTTCGCAGAAGGCCGTGCAGCAGTTGGCGGCAGCAGGTCTGAATCGGGTTCTGAGCCGTTGGGCGAAGGGGACGGTGAGCGTTGATCAGGTATGTGCGTCGATGAACGACACTGTCCATCCGGGAGGTGACCGTGGCCAGGCTGAGAAATTCGTGGGGTTGGAGCACATTGTGCCGCATCTCGGAGAGAGGATTGGTTCCGGCCCCCTCGGCGATGAGAAGGGACGGAAATTCAGGTTTGCTCCCGGTGACGTGCTATATGGATACCTGCGTCCCTATCTGAACAAGGTATGGCTGTCGGACCAACATGGGCTGTGCAGCGTCGAACAGTATGTGCTGCGCCCTAACGGCGTGATGCCCGCAGAACTCATTGCCGCTGGTCTACGCAGCAAGTCCATTCTGGACAAGGCTCTGGAGGCGACGCATAACCTTCAACTCCCGCGACTGCGGTCCGGCCTGCTGATGGCCATGGAACTCCCGGCCATCCCGCCAGAGCATCACAAGCAGGCCATGGCGGATGTCCAAGCGTTTAACCAGCGCGTCACCACGCTCGCAGAGCGGCAGCGACACCGCGACGAACTCTTGACTGCGCTTCGGCCAGCCGTGCTCGACGCCGCCTTCTCCGGGCAGCTGTAACCCGTCCTCCACGTCACTCCGCCGGGACCCGCCGCCACCCGCCGTCCGTGACCACCACATGGTTCAGGAACCGTAGACCGACCGCCGTTGCGCCCGCCGCCAGGCGGGTCGTGGCGCGGCGGTCGGCCTCGCTCGGGTCGGGGCGGCCCGAGGGGTGGTTGTGGGCCACGCCGAAGGACGTGCCGCCCGCCGCGAGGACCAAGGCGAGGACGTCGCGGACCGGGAGCAGGCTGCGGTCCGAGGTGCCCTCGGTCAGGACGCTCGTGCGGAGGACCGTGCCCGCTCCGTCGCAGACGATTACGACCACGCGCTCATGGCGCAAGCCGCGGAGGAGGGGAGCGGCGATGGTCGCCAAGTCGGCCGAGCCGCCGACCCGCTGGCGTGACGTTGACGAATGGGGCGTGACTCGCCGGCCCAGCTGGAACGCCGCTTCGACCCGCGCCGCCTTCGCCGGGCCGATTCCGGCCAGGCCCGCCGCCAGCTCGTGAGCGGGGAGCCGGGACAGCTCGTACAGACCGCCGTGCCGGGCGATCAGCCGCCCTGCCAGTTCCACCGCGTCCTGGCCGGGGACCCCGGCGCCCAGTAGCAACGCCAGAAGCTCCCGGTCGGAGAGCGTCTCCGCCCCTCGCGCGAGCAGTCGTTCGCGCGGTCGGTCCCCGGCGGGCACGTCCTGCATACGCACCGCCCGCCTCCTCAGTCCACCGAGTCGCGGTCGACAGGCTCGGAGTCGGAGTCGGGGGGTGCGGAAGAGTCGAGCTCGATGTCAGGCGTGGCGACGGACGATTCCCCACCGCCGCCGCTCCCCGCCGCCGAGCCGATCAGTTCCAACAGCCGCCGGTGAAGTGTCTCCGAGCGGGCCCGCAGGAAACCGTCGTAGTCGTCCCGCAAGGCGGCCTGGTAGGCGTCCTCTGCGATCAAGCACGTGCGCAGCCGGAACCGGAGACTGTCCTCTCCGTGCCAGTTGGCCAGATCCTTGAGGTAGTCGGAGGGCCGGCGGTCGGAAATCCAGTTGTTGGTGATGGCGCTGAGCATGATCAGGTTGCCGCAGACATTCGCGCGGCCCGCACTCACTCCCCCGCCCTTCAGGTACGCGCGCGGGAAGAAGTGGTGGAACTGCTTCCCGTTCTGCCAGGACAGAGCGTCTGCGACGTCGATGACGAGGCCCGTGTCCAGGTCCAGCGGCTTCTCGTACGACATGAGGAGGACCAGAAGTTTGCTGGGGGCGTTCTGCCGGGAGAACTGTGCCCGCTGCCACAGGACGCTGCGGGGAAGCGCCGCCCCTGTCTCGATCTCCGTTGAGCGGCCCGCCGCGAACTCCGTGACCGCCGTCAGGTCCGGCCCCATCTGGGACTCGCGCCAGCCCTTGAAGTACTCGCCGCTCGCCGTCAACCAGAACCATCGTGTCACCGCGTCGTACTGGGCTGCGGTCGGCTTGGGCAGCTGCCTGAACAGCTCGACCAGGACCGCGAACTGGTTGTAGTAGGGCAGTGCTTCGGCTTGCGGTGTGTGGATTTGGGTGGAGAGGAAGTCCACGGCCCGCGCCGCTGCCTTGACCGCCTCACCGACGGCCGCTTGCAGCTGCTGCCGCTCCAAGCCGCGCAATTCGTGGATGGACTTGGTGGAGAAACCGAGTCCGGTCGCCGCTGAGATCGTCCGCAGCATGGTTTTCGCGTCGACCCGGCCGTAATTCTTGCCGTCGAGGACTTGGAGCAGCTGCTCGATCTCGTCCTTGAGGTCGAACTCCTTGGACCAGGTGCCCGCCCGGATCAGGTCCACGATGTCCATGGAGGTGCCCGTGCTGTTGATGCGCTCGAAGATCCGGGCCGAGTCCTCCTCGGAGACGTCGAGAAGCGTCACGATCGGTACTTGGTAGTGAGCAAGCTGGTCACTCAAAGCCTCAGCACGGCATACGAGTTCGCCGTTCGGGTCGTCTCGCTGGATCCACGACAGCATTGCCCCTACGGAGGTGAGGTCCCGTCCCTGCACAATGTGCGGCCCCGTCGGGGCTTCCTCCGTCAGGTGCAGGAACTCCTCACGTTCCAGGTCGTACGCGATCTCCCATATCGGCCCGGAGCCGTGCAGCGCGCCCACCAGGCTGGCGAGCCGCTGCTGGCCGTCGAGGACATAGTGCACCGGAGCACCCTCGTGCTGCGGCACGGTTTCCAGGCCCGCGATCTCATGGCCGCTGGCCAGCTTGGCCGTCGTCCGCCACATGAGAAGGCTGCCGATCGGGTAGTTGCGGCGCACCGAGTCGAGCAGGTACAGGACCTGCTGCGGGGTCCAGAGGAACGCCCGCTGGAACTTGGGTAAAACGATGTCGCCGCTCAGGACGCGGGATGCGAGAGACGTGATCGGGGCAATGGTCGGTTCGGGCGCCCGCACCCGTGACGCTGACCGCTCTGACGTGGTCCCCATGTGTGCCCCCTGGCCATCGTGCTCCGCAGCACGAGTAGCTGCGGAGAACGATCGTAGGGGGCACCACTGACACTCGAACCCGGCAGTGGAGCGGACCAGAGGGCTAACGGAGTCCGTCGATGAAGGTCTGCCAGGCGTCCGCGCCGAAGACCAGGACGGGGCCGTCCGGGTTCTTGCTGTCGCGGACGGGGACGGCGCCGTCGGAGCAGCCGCCGGCCACCTCGACGCAGTCGCCGCCGGTGCTCCCGCTGTGACTGGACTTACGCCAGGTCGCACCGCCGGTCACGGTGCACTCGACACACTCGCCGCCGTTGGTACCGCTGTAGCTGGACTTACGCCACCGCGCGTTTTTCAGGTCGGGACCGGTCTCCATAACGCTCCTCCATCACGCGGGCGATCAGTGCCGCCGAGTCCTCGACCGAGAGTGCGGCGGCCTGGAGGTGAGCGTAACGGAGCGCGGCTTCCTTGACGGTCTCGGGGCAGGCGGTCATATGGCCGGAGATGAGGTCCTCCGTGTAGATGATGTCCGGGTCGTCGTCAAACCGGAGGAGATTGAACACCCCGTCCAGACTGGCGTGTTCGCCTGCCGCGAAGGGCAGCACCTGGATGCGCATCCAGCGGTGGTCCGCGAAGTCCAGCAGGTGGGCGAGTTGTTGCCGCATCACCTCTCGGCCGCCGATCGGCCGGTACAGCACGGCCTCGTCGAGGATCGCCCAGGCCAGCGGCGGCCGTTCGCGCTCCAGGATGCGCTGGCGCTCCACGCGGGCCGCCACCAGGCCCTCCAGGTCGTCCGGCATGCCGGTCGCCAGCACCGCCCGCGCGTACTCCTCCGTCTGCAGCAGCCCGTACACCAGCTGCGCCTGGTACGTGGAGATGTACGCGGCGCGGGACTCCATGTCCGCGTACGGCTGGAACCAGTTCGGCAGTTGGCTGCGCAGAACGAGGCCGACCAGCCGGGAGAAGACCCCGTCCGTGCCGAGCGCCGCGTCCACCCGCTCGGAGAAGTCCCGGGTGGGGACCTTCTTCGTGGTCTCGATCTGGCCGATCAGCGAACCCGTGCAGAAGATGATGTCGCCGAGCTGACCCTGTCTGAGGTCGTGGGCCTCTCGCTGGCGGCGGAGCTCCCAGCCGTAGTAGTCCAGCGGGGAAGCGGTGGGATCCAGCGACTGGACATGGGCCACGGCGGCACCTCCGGCCTGCGACGCCTCGCGGCGTTCCGTTCGGTAGGTGGCCGAGCGTAGCCATCCCGTCGCACACCGGTGAGGTGAATCACGTAACCGGCCGCCATCGGAGTACCGAGGCGGGACCGGATCGCGCCGGAGGACCGGACCGTGCCGGCTGACCGGACCCCGCCGGAGCGGGCTCCGGTCAGCCGCGCAGCTCCGCCAGTACCGCGTCCGTGAACGCGGGCCACGCCTCGATCGCCCACGGGCCGAAGTCCCGGTTCGTCAGCGCGACGCAGGCGGCCCCGGCGTCCGGGTCGACCCACAGGAAGGTGCCGGCCTGGCCGAAGTGGCCGAAGGTGCGCGGCGAGGAGTTGCTGCCTGTCCAGTGCGGTGACTTGGCGTCGCGGATCTCGAAGCCCAGGCCCCAGTCGTTGGGCTTCTGGTGGCCGTAGCCGGGCAGCACACCGGACAGGCCCGGGTGCACGACCTGGGTGGCGGCGGCCAGGGTGTCCGCGTGCAGCAGCCGCGGCGCCTGCAGTTCGGCGGCGAAGCGGACCAGGTCGGCGAGGGTGGAGACGGCGTCCTTGGCGGGGGAGCCGGGCAGGTCGGTGGCGGTCATGCCGAGCGGTTCCAGGACCGCTTGCCGTACGTAGTCCGGGAAGGGGATCTCGGTCCTCTTGGCGAGGTGGTCGCCGAGCGCCTCGAAGCCGGCGTTGGAGTACAGCCGGCGGTCGCCGGGCGGGGCCATCGGACGGTCCTCGTCGAACGCCAGTCCGGAGGTGTGGGCGAGCAGGTGGCGGATCGTGGAGCCCCCGGGCCCGGCGGGCTCGTCCAGCTCCACGGCGCCCTCCTCGCAGGCGATCAGCGCGGCGTAGGCGGTGAGCGGCTTGGTGACGGAGGCGAGTGGGAAACGGTCGTCGGCGGGGCCGTGCGATCCGGCGAGGCTTCCGTCGGCACGTACGACGGCGGCGGCCGCGGCGGACACCGGCCAGTTCTCGATCATGCGCAGGCTCTGCATGGGCCCGAGCCTAACGCGACGCGTGCCGGAGCGGCGGGTGGCCCGGAACACACGAATTCACGCCGACCAGGAGTGTGCGCGGGTTCTCCGGCGTTGCGTCGGGTGAGGACTTCCGACCCAGAGAGGCTGCTGCGAAATGACCGTGGTGGAGAGTGCCCCCGTACGGCGGGATCTGTGCGATTCGGCGGCGGGCCGGTACCCGCGCCCCGCCGGGCGGGACCAGTACGTGATCAGCGAGGTCGTGTCGTGGACCGGCCTGACGGCGCACACCCTGCGCTGGTACGAGCGGATCGGTCTGATGCCGCACGTCGACCGGTCGCACACCGGCCAGCGCCGGTACAGCAACAAGGATCTGGACTGGCTGGCGTTCGTCGGCAAGCTCCGGCTGACCGGGATGCCGGTCGCGGAGATGGTCCGTTACGCGGAGATGGTCCGTGCGGGCAGCGAGACCTTCGCCGAACGGCGGGAACTGCTGCACGCGCACCGGGAGGACGTACGGAGGCGGCTCACGGAGCTGCAGGAGACCCTGACCGTGCTCGACGTCAAGATCGGCTTCTACGAGACGGCCGCGGAGCCGGCTGCGCGGCCGGTCCCGGACGGCGCCGGCGCCTGTGCCGACGGGCGGGACCGTTCCTGACGGGCGGCGGCTTCCGGCGGGCGGCGCGGGCGGCGGCTCGTGGCGGACGGCGGCGGTGGCGACAGGTCCTGACGGGCGGCAGCTCGTGACAGGCGGCGGCTCGGCCTACAGCTCGGCGAGCAACTCCGCCTTCTTGTGGCTGAATTCGTCCTCGGTCAGGAGGCCCGCCTCGTGCAGCGCCCCGAGGTGGCGGATGCGGTCGGCGATGTCCGCCGGGTCCGGGCGGGCCTGCGGCTCGGCGGTGCGTGCGGGGACCGGGAGACAGCCCGTGGGGAGGGCGTCCGGGTCCGGCTCGGACGCCTGTACGGCCTCCAGGACGGCCGCGGCGAACGGCAGCGACTCGTGCACCAGCCCGTAGCCGAGCCCGAAGACGACCGCCGCCGGGTCCTGGTCGGCCTCGCCCGGCCGCGCGGCGCCGTCCGCTCCGCGGCGCACCAGCCGCAGATGGCCGCCGAGGACCTCGGGGGAGCGCCATTCGATCCCGGCGAGCTCGCCGATCGTGAAGCTCTGGTCGCCGGCCTTCCACTTGGCGGAGGAGGCGCCGGTCCAGAACCAGCGGAAGGCGACGGACTCGCCGTCGAAGGACGCCTTGCCGTCGTACGCCTTGAAGGTGATCGGGGGCGTGGGCGCGGTGACCAGGTGGCGTTCCGTGGGTTCGGCCGCGTCGGCGGGCAGCGCCGCCCGTATCGCGTCCGCGTAAGTTTCGGCGAGGGTCTCCCGCTCCACCGGCAGCACCAGCCGGTACGGGTCGCAGCCGTCCTTGAGCTGGCCGCCCGCCGCGTCCATCAGGGGATCGGCGCCGGGGCGCGGCACGGCCCGCAGTATCACCGTCCCCTTCTTGCCGGGAGCGAGCTCCACGGCCGACAGCGCCTCGAAGGGGACGCGACGCTCACCGAGCACCTGGAAGAGCTTCGGCGTGCGGATTCCCCGTTCGAAGCGGATGAGCACGGAGTCCGTGTCGAACTCCCAGACGGTGTGGAAACCGGCCAGCACATCACCCATGCGGCTCATCGTATGCGGCGGTGGCCCGCTCGTCCTCCCCCCGAACGCTACGCGCGTCAAACCGCCTCCTGTTCCCTGGCCGCCGTTCTGCAGCCGCTGCTGCCGTCGGAGCAGTTCACGGCCCCGAGGTCGCCCACGCCCACCTTGGCGAAGTTCTCCAGGCTCGCGGTGCCGGGCACGAAGTAACCGGCGTGGCCGACGGCCCCTTCGGACGACAGCCGCCGGGCGCCGAAGGCCGGCGCGAACGGGTCAGCGCCGTGGCCCAGCTCGCCGAACTCCAGATGCGGCACGTCCTCGATCCAGTCGTCGGCGTCCAGGGTCGCCCAGATCCGTGCCTTGCCGCCCAGCTCACCGGCCCGCTCCACCCGCATCCCGGGGCTGCCCGAGACCGCTATGTCGGTGACCCGCGACGGCAGTGAGCCGGCGGCGACCCCGCACACCACGGAGCCGTAGCTGTGGCAGAACAGCGAGACGCGGGAGCTGCTGGGCAGGCCCTGCACGAGCGAGCCCAGCTCCACGGCGCCCTCCTCGGCGAGCCGCCCGGCGGCGGCGTCCACGCCGATGCCCGCGGGCGAGGTGTAGCCGGCCCAGGCGATGACGGCCGTACGGGCCTGTGGCGCGGCCTCGCGCTCCGCCCCGTACAGAGCGCGTGCCATGCCCACCGGCGCGGAGTGCGGGCGTTTGTTGCGCTCGAAGGTGAGCAGGTGGGTATCGACACCGGGCACCACGACCGACACCCGCCGGGCGGTGTCGAGGTTCCCGAAGACCTCGGCGGCCCGGCCGGGGCCGGTGGGGTCGAAGGCCAGGATCTGCCGCCCGGGCGCGAGCATCGACTCGAACCGCTCCATCCGGTGGGTCGCCCGGAGGCGGCTCAGGTCGGAGAGCTGTTCGTCGTGCGCACGTTCGTGCTCGACGGCGGTCGCGCGCTCGAGCGAGGTGCGGTTGGCGCGATAGCGGAGATCAGCCGGAGCGCCGTCCAGATTCCCCACGACCAGCGGATACCGGTCGCCGAGCAGCCGCCGCTGGGCCTCGCTCAGGGACCGGAAGAACGCCGACAGCACCCGCGGGGACGACTCGGCGCCCGGCAGTTCCCGCCCGGCGATCGAGCCCTGGGCCCACGCGGTCAGCGCGGTCGCCCGCGCCCCGGGGGCCGGTCTCTGGTCGCGGTCGGCCGTCCAGCCGGTGGTGGCCAGCAGGATCAGCACCAGGGCCAGCACCAGCGCCGCGCGTGAGGCGGGGGAGTCGCTGAACCACGGGGTGGTCGAGGAGGAGCCGAGCTCAGGGAAGGAGGACACTGCGGAACACCCTAGAAGACGCGCCGTAGCCCTCGCGCGGAGGGTGAGTCATTTCACCTATGCCGCTGGCCATCTCCTGTCATAAGGTATGTATCGCTCTGCGGGGGTGCTACGGTGCGCGCCCTCACGCGGGCCGGCGCCAGTCCGCGGCGAGTGCCGGCCCGATCTGGTCGAGATGCTTCTCGGTGATCCTCCGCAGGGCCTCCGCCGTGTTGTCCCGGCCGGTCCCCCAGACGCGGCCGGTCATCTGCATCACCCCGCCGAACGCGGCGACGAGCACCCGCGGCCGGGGATCGGTGGCCACGTCCACGCCCTCGCGGCGGCCGATCTCCCGGACGAGCCGGTCCTCCAGCGCCGTGGAGCGGTACATCAGCACGGCGAACAGGGCGGGCGTGGACTCGATCACGTGGTACATCCGCATGTGCAGCTCGGGCGGCACCGTGTCCGCGGCCGGCTCCCCGTAGACGTCCCAGGTGTCGGAGACGGCCCGGCGGAGTGAGGTTATCGGCGGCTCGCCGGGCGGGCGGGCGGCGAAGGCGCTGAAGAAGTGCTCCTCGATGGCGGACTGGACGGCGAAGGCGACCTCCTCCTTGTTGGCGAAGTACCGGAAGAAGGTGCGCTGGGAGACCTCGACGGCGTCGGTGATCTCGTCGATGGTCGTCTCTTCGAAGCCCTGGGTGGTGAAGAGCTCGAGGGCCGCGCGGACCAGTGCGTTACGGGTGCGCTGCTTCTTGCGTTCGCGCAGCCCGGCAGATGCCCCGGTGGACGGCTCAGTGGTCACCGTTCGCGCCTTTCCTGGTCCGTTTGTGCTGATCAGCCCGGTTGTGAGCCAGAAGACAGTTACCTGCCCCCGAATCCGTTTGTCAACTGTCAGTAGCTGACATAATCTCGCCGACATGACGCCTCAGACCACCGTCGCCGCCGCGGCACCGGAATCCCTCCCCCCGCTCGGGCCCCCAAAGGGCCTGCGGGGGCACCCATGGCTCACTCTCCTGTCCGTTGCCGTCGGCGTGATGATGGTCGCGCTCGACGGGACGATCGTCGCGATCGCCAACCCCGTGATCGCGGACGATCTCCAGGCCTCGCTCGCCGACGTCCAGTGGATCACCAACGGCTACCTGCTCGCCCTCGCTGTCGCTCTCATCACGGCCGGCAAGCTCGGTGACCGCTTCGGCCACCGGCAGACCTTCCTGATCGGCGTCGCCGGCTTCGCGCTCGCCTCGGGCGCCATCGGGCTCTCCGCCAGCGTGCCTCTCGTCATCACCTTCCGCGTCATCCAGGGTCTCTTCGGCGCGCTGCTGATGCCCGCCGCGCTCGGCCTGCTGCGCGCCACCTTCCCGGCCGAGAAGCTGAACATGGCGATCGGCATCTGGGGCATGGTCATCGGCGCCTCCACCGCGGGCGGCCCGATCGTCGGCGGTCTGCTGGTGGAGCACGTCAGCTGGCAGTCGGTGTTCTTCATCAATGTGCCGGTCGGCATCGCCGCGCTGGTCTTCGGCCTGGTGGTCCTCAAGGACCACCGGGCGGAGAACGCGCCCAAGTCCTTCGACATCCCCGGCATCGTGCTGCTCTCGGCCGGGATGTTCTTCCTCATCTGGGCGCTGATCAAGGCGTCCGTCTGGGGCTGGGGCTCCGGCCTCACCTGGGGCTTCCTGGCGGCCGCGGTGGTCTCCTTCGCGGTGTTCGCGGTCTGGGAGACCAAGGTCCGCGAGCCGCTGATCCCGCTCGGCATGTTCCGCTCCGTGCCGCTGTCCGCGGGCACGGTGCTGATGGTGCTGATGGCCTTCGCCTTCATGGGCGGCCTGTTCTTCGTGACCTTCTTCCTGCAGAGCGTGCACGGGATGAGCCCGGTCGACAGCGGGCTCCACCTGCTGCCGCTCACCGGCATGATGATCGTGTCCTCGCCGGTCGCGGGCATCCTGATCACCAAGGTCGGGCCGCGGATCCCGCTCGTCGGCGGCATGGTCTTCACCGCGGTCGCCATGTTCGGCATGTCCGCCATGGACCCGGGCACCAGCAGCCTCGTGATGTCGGTGTGGTTCGCCCTGCTCGGCGCGGGCCTGGCCCCCGTCATGGTCGGCGCGACCGAGGTCATCGTCGGCAACGCGCCGCTGGAGCTGTCCGGTGTGGCCGGCGGTCTGCAGCAGGCCGCGATGCAGGTCGGCGGCAGCCTCGGNNACGGCGGTGCTGGGCGCGACCATGGCCGCCCGGGTGGACAGCGAGCTGCCCGGGAACTGGGCCGCCGCGCAGCTGCCGTCGGTGACCGCCGAGCAGATGTCGCAGATGTCGCAGGCCGTCGAGATCGGGGTCCCGCCGGTCACCAAGGACACCCCGCCGGA
>DOWQ01000657.1:17075-17386 GCA_003519485.1 Streptomyces sp.
CCGCCGCCCGTACGGCGCGGCCGACGTCAACACCGCGCGTCAACAACGCGTTCCGACAGCCCCGCCGGGTCCGTACCGGCGGGGCTGTCGCCTATCAGGGTGGGATCCGCCGCCGGCCCTTGGCAGCGGAAACGGCCGCCCGCGAAGCTCGTCCCCGAACACGCCGCCGGAGTCCGTCCGGCGGCGGACGACACAGCAGTACCTCAACGGGGAAGTGATCCGAAATGCGCCATGTCCTCACCACGGCAGCCCTGGCCGCCACGGCGGCGACCGCCGCTGTGCTCCCGGCCGCCCTGCCCGCCACCGCGGCG
>DOWQ01000654.1 GCA_003519485.1 Streptomyces sp.
TCCGCCGCCCAGGGGACGCCCGGGCCGAGCAGCCCGCGCGCGGTGTCGGCGCGGCCCTCGTAGACGCCGTCGACCAGGGCGTCGCTGTCGATGGCCGCGCGGGCGGCGGCGCGCAGCCCGGCGTCGGCGAAGACGCCCTCGGCGGTGTTGAGATAGAGGCTGTTGGTGCGCGCGGTGGGCACTTCGCGCAGCAGCTTCTCGTCGACCACGGCCGCCTGGGAGACGGGGATGTTCTCGGCGACGTCGACGTCCCCGGTGCGCAGGGCGTTGGCACGGGCGGTGCCGTCGGCCACGAACCGCACGTCGAAGCCGGGCACCTTCGCCCGCCGCCCCCAGTAGCCGTCGTTGCGCTCCAGCGTCGCGGCGGCCGTCCCGTCGAGCCGGGTGAGGGTGAACGGGCCGGTGGCATGGTCCGTCGGGTCGGCCCGGCCCTCCTCCTCGTACGCCGCCGGGGACAGGATCGCCAGCGACGGGTTGGCGAGCCGCTGCGTCAGCAGGGGGTCGGGCTCGCCGGTGGTGATGCGCACCGTGTCGCTGTCGGCCGCGGCCGCCTCGATGACGGTGTCGCTGAGAACGCGCGGCGCGGGCGCCGCCCGGCCCGCGGCGGTGAGGGACCGTACGACGGCCTCGGCGGTGACGGGCCGGCCGTCCTGGAAGTCCGCGTCGCGCAGTTCGAAGGTCCAGCCCGTGTCACCGCTGCGCTGCCAGGAGGTGGCGAGGGCGGGCCGGGCGCTGCCGTCGCCGCCGAGTGCGGTGAGGCCCTCCGTGACGGCGAGCCGGCTGAGCAGCACGGCGTCGTCGCCGTACGGGGACATGGCTTGGGCGGGCGGGAACGCCATGGCGACGCGCAGCCTGTGGTCCGCCGACCCGGCCGAAGCCGAGTCCGAATCCGAGTCCGCGGAGCGGTCGGCGAAGCAGCCGGAGAGCACCGGGAGGAGCAGCGCGGCGGCGGCCAGGGCGGCGGCGCGGCGCGGGCGTGTCGAGGGCATGGGTCGAAATCCTCTGTGAAAACGGACGGCGCCCACTCCGGGGCCGCGGGCGGGGCGGGCCGGACGGGGCCGATGGACGAGGCGGCGGCAGCGCCTGCGGGCCACGGCGGCGACTACAGCTGTGGCAAGGGCAGTTCGAAGTGGACGATGCCTTGTCCGCCCCCGGCCAGGACTCGCTCGTCGCAGACCTCCTCCGCGAGCGACCGCCAGAACGGCTCCGCACCCGGCACGCCCGGGTCGGTGTGCAGGTAGACCGACCGATAGCCGCCCGCCGCCGCGGCGAACGCGGTCAACTCGCGCACCAGGGCGCGGGCGAGCCCGTGCCGCCGGTGCGCCGGCCGTACGTAGATCCGGCAGAGCTGAGCCGTCGTGCCGGACGGGAAGCGGTCGGCGACCACGCGCGGATTGGGCGGGTGCCGCGGCCCCCGGTCGCGTACGGCACCGGTGGCGACGATCTCACCGGCACGCTCGGCGACGAGCAGGGTGTGGCGCGGGGGCCGCAGATAGCTGCCCTCGAGGTCGATGATGTCGGCGTGCCACCGCGGGTCGTAGCCGGACCCGAAGTCGCGGTAGACGGTGTCGAGCATGACGGCCCGGGCACCGCCGGCGTCCTCCGTACGGGCCGTGCGGATGACGTCCCCCCCGACCGGCGCGGCCGCCCCGCCCGAACAGACAGGGGCACCCGGAGCACCGGACTCACCCGGCGCCACCTCCGCGGTCGCGGACATCGATCGGCCTCCAGACACGCACACCGCGGAACCACTCCGCGACCTATAGCGTATCTGCAAGTCATGTGCAATAAGCCCCGGGGGTCCGCACCCCCGGGGCTTTTGCGACTGCCTATCCGCCCGCCTGCCCGCCCGCCTGCCCGCGCGGTACGACCAGCGCCGTCGCCAGCGCGGCGAGGCCCTCCGCGCGGCCGGTCAGCCCGAGGCCGTCCGTCGTCGTACCGGAGATCGAGACCGGCGCGCCCACCGCGGCGGACAGCACCTTCCGCGCCTCCTCCCGCCGCTTGCCGATCTTCGGCCGTACGCCGATGACCTGGATCGCCACGTTCCCGATCTCGAAGCCCGCCTCCCGCACGATCCGCGCGGCCTCGCCGAGCAGCGTCACGCCGGAGGCGCCCGACCACTCGGGCCGGCCGGTGCCGAAGTGGGCGCCGAGGTCGCCGACGCCCGCCGCCGAGAAGAGCGCGTCGCAGGCGGCGTGTGCGGCGACATCGCCGTCGGAGTGCCCGGCGAGGCCGTCCCCCGCGTCCTCCCAGAGCAGCCCGGCGCACCACAGCTCGCGGCCGGGCGCAAAGGCGTGCACATCGGTGCCGATGCCCACGAGCGGCAGCCGGATCTCAGAAGCCATCGGTGGCCCTCCTGCGGGCGAGTACGGCCTCGGCGAGTACGAGGTCCAGCGGGCGGGTCACCTTGAACGCCTCTTCATGGCCGGGCACCACCACGACGGGCAGCCCGAGCCGTTCGACCATCCCGGCGTCGTCCGTCGCGCCGTCACCCTCCAGGGCAACGGTGTCGTGGGCCAGGACGAGCGTGGCCCGGTCGAAGCCCTGCGGGGTCTGCACGGCCCGCAGCCGGGCGCGCTCCGGGGTGCCGACGACGGGCTCGGGGCCGCCGTCCGTACGGGGCTCGACCTCTTTGACGGTGTCCGCCAGCGGCAGCGCCGGTACGACGGCCGGCGCGCCGCTCCGTACGGCGGCGGCGACGGCGTCCACGGTCTCCACCGGGACGAGCGGGCGCGCCGCGTCGTGCACGAGGACGGCCGTGATGTCCGCGGGCAGCGCGGCGAGGCCGAGCCGCACGGACTCCTGTCGGGTGGCGCCGCCGGGGACGACCACCACCTCGGTGGCGTCGGGCAGCGTGTGATCGTTCAGAAGGGTGCGCACCCCGGCCGCGCCGTCGGGCGGGGCGACCACGACGACGAGGGACACGGCACGCGAGTGCGCCATCGCCCGCACGGCGTGGACCAGCATCGGCGTGCCGCTGAGTGCGCGAAGCGCCTTGGGCGCGCCGGGGCCGAGGCGGACACCGCGGCCGGCCGCCGGAATGACCGCGGCGGTACGGGGCACGG
>DOWQ01000189.1 GCA_003519485.1 Streptomyces sp.
CCTGCCGCCTCGCGCGGCGGGCCCGGACCGTACGGCCGTTCGAGCGATCGGTGGCACTGCCGCGGACCGCGCGGAGACCGCGGCGGCGTGCACCGGGCGGCGCCGCTGCGGTGCGGTGCTCTGGCACATGCGAACGGCGCCCCCGGTTTGGTGGGACCGGGAGCGCCGTTCGGCGTACGGGCGGGTGCTGCGGGCGGCGTCAGCCCTGCTGCTTCCCCTGCTTGCGGGACTTGTCGCCGACCATCACGAGGGCGGCGATCACCAGGAACAGGGCGATCGGCGCCACGACGTAGAGCCCCAGCGTCTCCACGACGCTCAGGCCGGGACCCGGGTCGTCGCCGTCGTCGCGGACAAGCGCGAGCGCGGGGGACGACATCAGCAGCATCATCAGCGTCGAACCGGCCGTCACGGCTCCGGTACGCAGCACGTTCTTTTTGTCCACACGGCCAAAATAGCGAACGACCGCTCGCGCCGCGCGCCCGGGGTGCCCCTAGGCCCGCCCCGTCCGGTCGGGCGGACATTCCCCGCGCCGTTCCGCGGCGCCCAGTTGCCCGGCGAGGTCCGCGATCAGGGAGCGCAGCCGGGGCGAGGCCGCGAGTTGCTCCAGGGTGACGGGACGGCCTGCCGCGTCGGCGATGGGCAGCCGCCAGTTCGGATATTCGTTCGAGGTGCCGGGGAGGTTCTGCGGCCGGCGGTCACCGACGCAGTCCGGCAGCCACACCCCGACCATCCGGGCCGGCGTCCGGGCCAGGAAGCGGTAGACGGCCTTGACGGCGCCCTCCTCGTCCCCGGGACCCTCCGGGAGCAGCCCCAGCCGGCCGAGCATCCGCAGCCACTCCGCCACCACGACGGCGTCGTCGGCCTGCTCCTCGGCGAGCGGCCGGCTCAGCAGGCCCAGCCGGTGCCGCAGCCCCACGTGCTCGCCTGTCAGCCGCGCGGCCGTGCTCGGCAGGTCGTGGGTGGTGGCGGTGGCCAGGCAGCCGGCCCGCCACGCCTCGGGCGGCAGCGGCTCCGGCCGCGCGGGGCCCGAAGCGCGGCCGGAAGCGTAGTCACGTTCGAACCAGAACACCGAGGTGCCCAGCACGCCGCGCGCCGCGAGGGCGTCCCGGATGCCGGGCTCGACAGTGCCCAGATCCTCCCCTATGACGGCGGCACCGGCCCGGTGCGCCTCCAGAGCGAGCACCCCGAGCATCGCCTCCGTGTCGTACCGGACGTAGGTGCCCTCGGCCGGCCGGCCGCCTTCCGGCACCCACCACAGCCGGGACAGCCCCATCACATGGTCGATGCGCAGCGCGCCCGCGTGCCGCAGCAGGCCGCGCAGCAGGCCGCGGTACGGGGCGTAGCCCGCGGTGGCGAGGGCGTCGGGCCGCCAGGGCGGCAGGCCCCAGTCCTGGCCGTTCGCGTTGAAGGCGTCCGGCGGGGCGCCGACGGACATGCCGGTGGCGAACACATCCTGTTGCGCCCAGACGTCGGCGCCGGACGGGTGCACGCCGACCGCCAGGTCGTGCACCAGGCCGATGCCCATGCCGGCGTCCAGGGCGGAGCGCTGCGCCGCGCCGAGCTGGGTGTCGGTGAGCCAGGCCAGCCAGCAGTGGAAGTCCACCCGTTCGAGGAGTTCGCCGCGGGCGCGGTCGGTGCGGGGCGAGCGGGGGTCGGCCAGGCCGCCGGGCCAGCGCCGCCAGTCGGGACCGTGCATCTCGGCCAGGGCGCACCAGGTGGCATGGTCGTCGAGAGCCTGCCCCTGCTCGGCGAGGAAGTCGCAATAGGCGGCGCGGCGGCCGGGGCCGAGGGGCACCGCGCGGACGAGCCCGAGCGCCTCGCTCTTGAGCTGCCACACCGCGTCCCGGTCGATCAGAGCGCCTTCATGGAGGACGGAGTCGCGCAGCTTCCCGGCACGGGCGGCCAGTTCGGCGGCGCGCTCGCGCTCCGGGGCGGGCAGCAGGGCGTACTCGGGCACGTCCTCCAGGCGCAGGTGCACCGGGTCGGGGAAGCGGCGGGAGGAGGGCCGGTACGGCGAGGGGTCGGTGGGGTCGCCGGGCACGGCCGCGTGCAGCGGGTTGAGCTGGAGGAAGCCGGTGCCGAGCTCCCGGCCCGACCAGGCCGCGAGGTCGGCCAGATCGCCGAGGTCGCCCATGCCCCAGGAGCGGGCGGACAGCAGCGAGTACAGCTGCAGCAGGAAGCCGTGCGAACGGCCGGGCACGTCCGGCATCCGGTGGGGCGCGACGATCAGCCTGGCCCGGCCGGTCCTGCCGTCGGGGGCGAGCGCGCGGAGCGTGTGGCTGCCCAGCGGCAGCCGTACGGCCGGGGCCTCCCGGCCTGCCGGTTCTGGCGGGTCTGCCGGTCTTGCCGGAGCGGCCCGGTCTGTCGGGCCTGTCCGGCCCGACACGGCCGCCGGGGGTGCGAGGGCAGCCGGCTCGAAGTCCCGGGCCAGGAGCTCGCCGCCGTCGGCCTCGACGCTCAGCAGCGTTCCGGCGGGCAGCTCGGACAGCGCTCCGGGCAGCGGTGTCCGGCCGGCGCGCAGCACGACGGTCGGCGCCAGCAGCCGGCTCGCGTCGTGGGCATGGTGGTCGAGGGCGGCACGCACGGCCTGCGGGGTCGAGGCGTCGACTCCCAGCGCGGCCAGCACGGCGACGACGGTGTCCTCGGGCACTTCCAGCGCACGGCCCGGCGAGGGCTCGTACGAGGTGGCGACACCGTGCAGTGCGGCGAGCCGCGCGCGGCCCATCAGACCTCCATGCACTCCATGCCGGCACCCGTGCAGGCGGCCGTCGGCTCGCTGGTCAGCGGAAGTTCGGTGGCGAGCGGCGGCTCGCTGGTGAGGGGGGCGCTGTCGGCCAGTGGCGGCTCACTGGTCAGGGGTGCCTCGGAGAATTCACCGGAGCTGGCACCGTCGAGACCCGAGTCGATGTCGGTCAGACCGTCGAGGTCCAACGGGTTGACCGGTTCGACCGGGTCGCCGGGTTTGGAGTGGGCGGACGGCAGGAGCTGAGCGGACGCGGCCACGGGGGCCTCCGTTTGATCGTCGGCGGTGGGACACAGCAGCCATACCCAGTGGGAGCGGCGGCAGACGCAAACACCGGGTCAACGTGTCCCTAGTCACAATCGAGTCCCGGAGGTTGAATTCACGGCCGAAAGACGCTCCCGGCGCAGGGCTTGAAGCGAAAGGGTACTCCGGAGCGCCGCATTTGCGGCGTCGGAACACTTCCGCCGCTCACTTCGCGCCGCCCCTCGACCGCTCCCCGCTCCCCGCCACCGAAGCGGGACACCCCCGGGTCACGGCCCTGCGCCCGCGCTCCCGGGCCTCTCGACTCCACGGCCGTCCGGGCCGTACCGGTGTGAGGGAACGCACCACGGAAGGCCCCGAACGGACCCCGAGTGTCACGCAACGTGCCCAGTCGTCACCAGATCCGCGGACGTGGGCCCCAGCCCCAGCCCTGCCCCGGGGGCACCGACGCCTCCTCCAGCTGCGCGGCCAGCGCCAGCAGCAGCCCCTCCGCCCCGTGCGCGGCGCCCAGCATCATCCCGATGGGCAGCCCGTCGTCCGTCCACCCCACCGGCAGGGACACCGCCGGCAGTCCGGCGATGTTCCACGGGCCGGTGAACGGGGTGAAGGCGATCTGCGCGTCGAAGTCCGCCGCCGGGTCGGCGTCGTGCCGCAGGGTGCCCACGAGCGCGGGCTTCTGGGCGAGCGTGGGCGTGAGCACGGCGTCGTACGGCGCGACGGCCTCCGCCATCCGCCGCCCGACCATCTGCATGGCCTCCAGCGCCCGCGCGTATTCCAGGCCGCCGGCCGCGCGGCCCCGCTCGCGCAGCCAGCGGGTCATCGGCATCAGCTCCGCCTCCAGCTCCTCCGGAACTCGCGCCAGCGCGGACAGGACGGCCCACACCGGCGTGAAGGCGTCACGGTCGCCCGGCCGCAGCGGCTGCTCGGCATCGACGACCTCGTGCCCCAGCTCCGTCAGCAGTTCGGACGTCTTCTCGTACGCGGCGAGCACCTCGGGGTCGACCGTCACGCCCGGCGCGTCCGGCCCGGCCCAGCGGCCGATCCGGAGCCGGCCGGGCGCGCGGTCGCACCAGCGCAGGAATGGCGTCTCCGGCGCGGCCAGCGGCATCGGGTCACCGGGCGACTGCACCGCCATCACGTCGAGCAGCGCGGCG
>DOWQ01000190.1 GCA_003519485.1 Streptomyces sp.
GACCGGGGGCCGGCCGCTGTCCGGGGGGTGGCTCCGGGCCGGTAGCCGGGGGCCGGATCCGGGGCGTCCGAGCGCCCCCCGGGACAGCAGCGCGGCGCCGAAACGGCGCCGGCGCGACGGAGGTGCGACGCCGACGCGTCGGCGTTCCATTGGCACTCAGCTTGACCGAGTGCTAACGCCGTCATAGTGTCGGATCTGGCACTCGGCACCAACGAGTGCCAAACGCAGCGACGGGCAAGTCCGGCACCCGCGACGACGGATTTACCTGGTNNCCATCAAGCCGCTCGAGGACCGCATTGTGGTCCAGCCGCTCGACGCAGAACAGACCACGGCCTCGGGCCTGGTCATTCCGGACACTGCTAAGGAGAAGCCCCAGGAGGGTGCAGTCCTGGCCGTTGGCCCGGGCCGCTTCGAGGACGGCAACCGTCTTCCGCTCGACGTCGCCGTCGGCGATGTCGTGCTCTACAGCAAGTACGGCGGCACCGAGGTGAAGTACAACGGCGAGGAGTATCTCGTCCTCTCGGCTCGCGACGTGCTCGCGATCATCGAGAAGTAATTCACCCCAGTATTGAGTGATCCGAGCCCCGGCCTCCCGTGTTTGAAACACCCGGGCGTCCGGGGCGCGGTTCGTTGAGAGGACATACGCAACCCATGGCGAAGATCCTGAAATTCGATGAGGACGCCCGTCGCGCCCTCGAACGCGGCGTCAACAAGCTCGCCGACACAGTCAAGGTGACCATCGGCCCCAAGGGCCGCAATGTCGTCATCGACAAGAAGTTCGGCGCCCCGACCATCACCAACGACGGTGTCACGATCGCCCGCGAGGTCGACCTCGAGGACCCGTACGAGAACCTCGGCGCCCAGCTCGTGAAGGAGGTGGCGACCAAGACCAACGACATCGCGGGTGACGGCACCACCACCGCCACCGTGCTGGCGCAGGCGCTGGTCCGCGAGGGCCTGCGCAACGTCGCCGCCGGCGCTTCCCCCGCCGCCCTGAAGAAGGGCATCGACGCCGCGGTCAAGGCCGTGTCCGACGAGCTCCTGAGCAGCGCCAGCCCGATCGACTCCAAGGAGGACATCGCGGCCGTGGCCGGCCTGTCCGCCCAGGACAAGCAGGTCGGCGAGCTCATCGCCGAGGCGATGGACAAGGTCGGCAAGGACGGTGTCATCACCGTCGAGGAGTCCAACACCTTCGGTCTGGAGCTGGACTTCACCGAGGGCATGGCCTTCGACAAGGGCTACCTGTCGCCGTACATGGTGACCGACCAGGAGCGTATGGAGGCCGTCCTCGACGACCCGTACATCCTGATCCACCAGGGCAAGATCGCTTCGATCCAGGACATGCTGCCGCTGCTGGAGAAGGTCATCCAGGCCGGCTCGTCCAAGCCGCTGCTGATCGTCGCCGAGGACGTCGAGGGCGAGGCGCTCTCCACTCTCGTCGTCAACAAGATCCGCGGCACCTTCAACGCCGTGGCCGTCAAGGCCCCCGGCTTCGGTGACCGCCGCAAGGCGATGCTCGGTGACATGGCGACGCTCACCGGCGCCACCGTGATCGCCGAGGAGGTCGGCCTCAAGCTCGACCAGGCCGGTCTGGACGTACTGGGCTCCGCCCGCCGCGTGACCGTCACCAAGGACGACACCACCATCGTCGACGGTGGCGGCAAGGCCGAGGACGTGCAGGGCCGGATCGGCCAGATCAAGGCCGAGATCGAGTCCACGGACTCCGACTGGGACCGCGAGAAGCTCCAGGAGCGCCTCGCGAAGCTGGCCGGCGGCGTGTGCGTCATCTCCGTCGGTGCCGCGACCGAGGTCGAGCTCAAGGAGAAGAAGCACCGTCTGGAGGACGCCATCTCCGCGACCCGCGCCGCGGTCGAGGAGGGCATCGTCTCCGGTGGTGGCTCCGCGCTCGTCCACGCCGCGAAGGTCCTGAGCGACTCGCTCGGCAAGACGGACGACGAGGCCACCGGTGTCGCCGTGGTCCGCCGCGCCGTCGTCGAGCCGCTCCGGTGGATCGCCGAGAACGCCGGCCTCGAGGGCTACGTCATCACCTCGAAGGTCGCCGAGCTGGAGAAGGGCCACGGCTTCAACGCCGCGACCGGCGAGTACGGCGACCTGGTCAAGGCCGGCGTCATCGACCCGGTCAAGGTCACCCGCTCCGCTCTGGAGAACGCCGCCTCCATCGCCTCGCTGCTGCTCACGACCGAGACCCTGGTCGTCGAGAAGCCGGCCGAGGACGAGGAGAACGGCGCGGGCCACGGCCACGGTCACTCGCACTAGTCGACCCGCTCGGCCTGCCGTACGTACGAAGCCGGCGCCCCCACGGGGGCGCCGGCTTCGGCGCGTCCGGGGCAGGCTGCCCCACCGCGCGAACGGTCCGGGCGGGGCTGCGGCCGAGCAGGTGTGTACACATGCTGCACCCGCTACACTCCTGGTATGAGCGAAATGGCGAGCGAACCCGTACGTGAGGCCCGTGCCCACTTCGGCGACCTCATCGACCGCGCGTTGCGTGACGAGTCCACGGTGATCACACGTAACGGAAAGGAGGTGGCCGCCGTCGTGTCGATCGACACCCTCCGCAAGTTCCGGCAGCTGGAGGACGAGGCGGACCGCCGCGCGATCCAGGACGCGCTCGACGAGCGCACCTACAGCCTCGACGAAGTCATGCGCGAGACTCTCGGGCGGACCGACTGAGTGAAGTACGACATCCGCTTCACCGAAAGCGCGCGCGCACAACTGCGAGACATCGACCAGTCCCAAGCTCTGCGCATCCTGCGCAAGCTCACTGCGCTGCTGGACGATCCGTACGGCCTCGACACCACCGCACTCGTCGGCTCCGACGGGGACGAGCGGCGTCTCCGCATCGGTGATCATCGGGTGATCTACACATTCCAGGACAGCCGGCTCCTGGTCTGCGTGGTGCGCGTCGGGCACCGCGGCGAGGTCTACCGCCGGAGGTGACAGCGTACCGGCACGGGGACCGGACTCCTGCCCCCATACCGGTACCCCTGCCGGCCGGCCCGGTGCGGCAGGGTGCCGCAGTGGGCCCCGCCGCCCTCTACTTCGGGCCGTACTTGCGGCCGGTGCGGGAGGTGATGCCGCCCAGCATGTTGCGCGGGGCGATCTTCACCAGGCCGGTGATCGCCTTGTAGCGGGCGTCCGGCACGCTCAGCGACTTGCCGCGGGCGAGGTCCTTCACCGCGGCCGCGACCAGCCGGTCCGCGTCCAGCCAGAGCCAGCCGGGGATGTTGCCCGTCCCCATGCCCGCGCGCTCGTGGAACTCGGTTCTTACGAAACCGGGGCACAGTGCCATCAGCCGGACCCCCGAGCCGGTGAGGTCGCGGGCGACGCCCTGGGTGAACTGCACGACCCATGCCTTGCTCGCCCCGTACGTGCCGCGCGGGACGAACGCCGCGACGGACGCCACATTGATCACTCCGCCCCGGCCCCGGTCCCGCATCCCGGTGGTGGCCGCCGCCGTCAGCCGCAGCACCGCCTCGCAGTGGACCTTGAGCATGGTCAGCTCGTCGGCCATCGGGATGTCCAGGAAGGCTCCCTTGTTGCCGAAGCCCGCGTTGTTGACCAGCAGGTCCACCGGGTCCGCGCGGTCCTGGAGCCTGGTCTCCACGGCCCCGATCCCGTCGTCCGTCGAGAGGTCGGCGGACAGCACGGCCACCTCGACGCCGTGCCGGTCGTGAAGTTCGGTGGCCTGCTCCCGGAGCCGCTTCTCGTCGCGGGCGACCAGTACGAGGTTGTGCCCGTCGGAGGCCAGCCGCCGGGCGAAGGCGGCGCCGATGCCGGCCGTGGATCCTGTAATCAACGCTGTCGTCATAGGCGCACGCTATCCGGCGCCGTCAGTGGCCGTCGCCCGGGTGCGCGGGCGGTACCCGGCCGGCCCGCTGTCCCGGCTCGACCACCACGAACTGCCCCATCATTCCCCGGTCCTCGTGGAAGAGCAGATGGCAGTGGTACATGTACGGAGTGTCCGGATCGGCCGGCCCGTCGAACCGCAGCGCCAGCCGTAGCGTGTCGCCGTCCGGGACGGACACGGTGTCCTTCGGCCCGCGCAACTCCGGCGGCGGCTCCCGGCCGTTCACGGACAGCACCCGGAACTGCACGTCGTGAACATGGAAGTTGTGCGGCGTGCCGTTGTTGTTGGTGACGGTCCAGACCTCGGTCGTGCCGCGGGTGACGGCGAAGTCGATCCGGTCCATCGCCATCGCCTCGCCGTTGATTCCGGACGTCCGCAGTGCGAACTCCCGCTCCACCACGGCCCCCGAGCCGCCCGAGCCGCCCGAGCCGTCCGCGCCGTCCGAGCCTCCCGGACCGCCCGGCAGCTCAGGGAGCCCCGGCTCGCCGAGCCGGGCCGGCAGCCCGGGGGAGTCCCGCAGCGTGTCCGCCGCCCGCAGTTGGAGCACGTCGAAGGAGTCGTCGCCACCGCTGAACCGGTTCTGCCAGAAGTCACCGCTCCGCTGCGGGAAGCTCCGCAGCACCGTGCGCTCGCCCGGCGTCATCCGCAGCACGATCTCGGCTCGCTCCCCGGGTGACAGCTTCAGCCGGTCCAGCCGGGCGGGGCGCTCGAGCAGCCCGCCGTCCGTGCCGACGAGTGCGAAGTCGCGGCCGTCGTCGAAGCCGAAGGCGTAGCCGCGCGCGCTGGACGCGTTGAGCAGCCGCAGCCGTACGGCCTCGTCACGGACCTCCTGGTACGGCCCCGGCGTCCCGTTGACCATGGTCCGGTCGCCGAGGAAGCCGATGCCGGACATCGACCGGTGGCCGTGGTCGAAGCTGTCCCCGTCGAAGGCCACGTCCTGCACGATCAGCGGGATGTCGTCCACGCCGTACGTGTTCGGCAGCCCCGCGCGCCCGGACTTCTCGTCGTCCAGGATGAACATCCCGGCCAGCCCCCGCTGGACATGCTTCTCGGTCTCGCCGTGCGGGTGCGGGTGGTACCAGAGGGTCGCGGCCGGCTGGTCGGCCTTCCAGCTGGGGGACCACTGGCCGCGCGGCGGCACCATCCGGTGCGGGCCGCCGTCCATCCGGGCCGGCAGGTGCATCCCGTGCCAGTGCACGGTGGACGCCTCGGACAGCTCGTTGTGGACGTTGACCAGGATCTTCTCGCCGCGCTTCGCCCGGAGCGTGGGCCCGAGGTAGTCGCCGTTGAAGCCCCAGGTGGGAGTGGCCCGCCCGGGCCGGAACTCCCGCTCGCCCTCGTCCATCCGGAGGTCGAACACCCGCCGTCCCTGTTCGTCCACGCGCGACTCGGCGAGCGGTGGCACGGCGAGCTTCCGGTCGAAGGTGACCTCGCCGACCGTACTGACGCGGGCGTCCTGCCAGAGCCAGGCGCCGCCGCCCGCCAGTGCCAGGGCGAGCACGGTGACGAGCGATCCGAGGGCGACGAGCGCCCGCTTGAAGGTTCTTCCGGGGGTCATGCTTCGAGGCTCGCGCGGCGGGCCGGCCCGGACATCCGGGCAGTCCCCGATTCATCCCTGGTCCGCCCCGGACCCGCGCACCGGGGTGCTCCGGGGGCGGGCGTCCCGGCGTCAGCGGACGGCTGTGCGCCGGAGCGCGGTCGCGCGGTCCTCCGGGTGCAGTGCGTCGCCCGCGGCCAGGACGCGCGGCAGCAGCTCCGGTTCGAGTGTCAGGGCGCGGAAGAGGAAGGAGACGGACACCTCGTGACGGGGGCGGTGCTCGACGACGACGGGATCGCCGGCCCCCACGAAACCCGGCTGGACGACGCGGAGGTACGCGCCGGGCGCGGCGGCCCGGGTGAAGCGCTTGACCCAGCCCCGCTCGCCGAGCCGGCCGGCGAACGTACGGCAGGGGGTGCGCGCGGCGGACACCTCCAGGAGCAGCTCCGGGCCGATGCGCCAGCGTTCGCCGATGCGGGCAGCGTTCACGTCCAGTCCGGCGGTGGTGAGGTTCTCGCCGAAGAAGCCGGCCGGCAGGGCCCGGCCCAGCTCCGTCTCCCAGCCGTCGAGGTCCTCGCGGGCGAAGGCGTACACCGCCTGGTCGTTCCCGCCGTGGTTCCGCAGATCGCACACCGAGTCCCCGGCGAGTGCGCTGCCGCCGGCGCCCTTGGGGCCGGGCGCGGTCACCCGGACGGGGCCGTCGGCGGGGCGCTTGTCGATGCCGGTCACCCGTTCCGGCTGAGTGGTGTGGTCCGAGTGCCCGGGGCCCCCGAGGTTCACGGAGAGAACGTGCATGGCTCGGACCGTAGAGCGGAAGCCGTCGCCCGCGCCGGGAATTTCGTCGCAGTCCGCGTGCTCCGTCGTCCGTCCACTCGTCTGCACTGTCCGCCTGCCCTTCCGGCCGTCCGTCCGCCTGCTCGCTGTGCTTGTTCACTGCGCCTGGTCACTCCGCCCGCGCGCCCGGCCGCACTGCTCGTCCGTTTGCTCACCTTTTCACCCGCCTGTCCGTCTGGCCTCCCGCCTGCCCGCTCACCGGCTCCGCAGGCCCCCGGACCGCAGCCCAAAGGGCGGCTTATGGATACGGCCTATGGTGGACAAATGATCGAGGCCCGCCATCTGAGAGTCCTCCGCGCGGTGGCCGCCACCGGCTCCTTCTCCGCCGCGGCCCGCGAGCTGGGCTGCACCCAGCCCGCCGTGAGCCAGCAGATGCGCGCCCTGGAGCAGTACGCGAGCACCCCGCTGCTGCTCCGTACGGGTCGGGAGACCCGGCTCACCCAGGCGGGCGAGGCGCTGCTCCGGCACGCGTCCGGAATCCTCGCCGGGCTGGCCGCCGCCGAGGAGGAGGTCGCGGCCATCGCCGGGCTGCGGGCGGGACGGGTCCGGCTGGTGTCCTTCCCGAGCGGCAGCTCGACGCTCGTACCGGCCGCGCTGGCCGCGATGCGCGCCGCCCACCCGGGCGTCCGGGTGTCCCTGGTCGAGGCCGAGCCGCCGCGTTCGGTGGAGCTGCTGCGAGCGGGTGACTGCGAGGTCGCGCTGGCCTTCCGCTACCCGGAGGTGCGCGGCGCGGACCCGGCGGCCCGTGCCGAGTGGGACGGCCTGGCGGTGCGCCCGCTGCTGACGGACCGGCTGGTCGGCGTGGTGCCGGAGGGACACCGGTTCGCCGGGGCGGGCCGGGTGGGCATCGCGGAGCTGGCCGGTGAGCCGTGGATCGCGGGCTGCCCGCGCTGCCGCAGCCACCTGGTGGAGATCTGCGAGTCCACGGGCTTCACCCCCCGCATCGACTTCGCGACCGACGACTACCCGGCGGTGATCGGGCTGGTCGGGGCGGGGCTCGGGGTGGCGGTGCTGCCCGGCCTGGCGCTCGCCTCCGTACGCCCCAAGGGGGCCGTGACGGTGCCGCTGGAGCCGGCCGTGCAACGGGAGGTCGTCGCGCTCACGCTGCCGGATCTGGAGCGGGTGCCGGTGGTCGGAGCGATGCTCGATCAGCTGGCGGCGGCCGCCGCCTGAGCGCCCCCGGGGAGGCGGGACGGCGCCCGGGAAGACAGGACGGTCTCGTTCGCGTCACCGGCCGTGGGCGCTGCCCGGCCCGGCGGGGCCGGCCGGACCTGTCGTGATGAGTCGGTGGCGGGCGCGCCCCATCAGCTCCTCGCGCTCGTCCTCGGTCAGCCCGCCCCACACCCCGTAGGGCTCGCGCACCGCGAGGGCGTGCGCCGCGCACTGCGCGCGCACGGGGCAGCGCATGCAGACCTCCTTGGCCGAGGTCTCACGCGCGCTTCGGGCCGCGCCGCGCTCGCCCTCCGGGTGGAAGAAGAGCGAGCTGTCGACTCCACGGCAGGCAGCCAGCAGCTGCCAGTCCCACAGGTCGGCATTGGGTCCGGGAAGGCGGGAGAAATCTGCCATGGCTCGTCTCCTCGGGGGTGTTCCGGTACGGTTCCAGTGCCCACGACCGTACATGTGATGTGTAACCACATGAAAATATGACTCATGGCAAATCTAGTACCAGTCACCAGCAATGCGGTAGGAAAGCCACCAAATAGGGCATAGTCCGTCCGGAGCCCCCGCACAGAGGCGGGGGTGCGGGCCCGTAACTCTTTCGGGTGACCATCGTTGAGAGTGCGGAGGCGATTGACGGGACAAGTACTCGGGCACATGCCCGAGCCGTGGTCAATCGCTCAGGTGACGATTTCGTACCAGCCTGGAGGCTCAAGGTGACGCGCATCAGCTGCGGAGGGCGGTCATGACATCCGTCCTCGTCTGCGACGATTCCCCGCTTGCCCGAGAAGCGCTCCGCCGCGCGGTCGCGACCGTGCCCGGCGTCGAGCGGGTGACGACGGCCGCCAACGGTGAGGAAGTGCTCCGCCGCTGGGGCGCCGACCGTTCGGACCTGATTCTGATGGACGTACGGATGCCCGGCCTCGGCGGGGTCGAGACCGTGCGCCGGCTGCTCTCGGCCGACCCCGGGGCCCGGATCATCATGCTCACGGTCGCGGAGGATCTCGACGGGGTGGCCCTGGCCGTCGCCGCGGGCGCCCGCGGCTATCTGCACAAGGACGCCTCCCGTGCCGAGCTGCGGGCGACGGTCACCCAGGCGCTCGCCGACCCGACCTGGCGGCTCGCCCCGCGCCGGCTCCGGTCCGCCGAGATGGGCGCCGCGCCCACCCTCACGGCCCGGGAGATCCAGGTCCTGGAGGGCATGAGCCACGGGCGGTCCAACGCCGAGATCGGCCGTGAGTTGTTTCTCTCCGAGGACACGGTCAAGACCCACGCCCGCCGGCTGTTCAAGAAGCTCGGCGCCTCCGACCGCGCCCATGCCGTCGCCCTCGGCTTCCGCTGGGGCCTGGTCCGCTAGCAGTGCGAACCAGCGGGGGAACGACGGTCCTCGCCCGCCACCGGCGGGCGAGGCGGCGCATCACCCCGGTGCCCGAGCGGGGCCCGGTCCTCGTTTCGCGCGGACTGACGCATCCTTGGAAGCATGAACTTCCTCGGGGACGGCACGGTCGGGGGGAGGGCGCACGACGTGACAGCCGGCGCACCTGCTCATAACGCTTCAGTGCACAAGTACGGACGCGGTGCGGCGGAACGCCCGGTGCCAAGGCACCATGGACCGATGCGCGATGACGAGAAGCTGGGACCTCCCATGGCCGGCGGCCTGGGAGAGATCAGCGCACTCGTCCGGCGCGCGGTCGAGGGCGACGAGCGGGCGACCGACGACCTGCTCGCCCATGTGCACCCGCTCGCCCTGCGCTACTGCCGCACCCGGCTCTCGCGGCTGCCCGGTGACGCCCGGCACTTCGTCGACGACCTGGCGCAGGAGGTCTGCCTCGCGGTGCTGTGCGCGCTGCCGCGCTACCGCGACACCGGACGGCCCTTCGAGGCATTCGTCTTCGCCATCGCTGCGCACAAGGTCGCAGATCTCCAGCGGGCCGCCATGCGCGGGCCCGGCAGCACCGCCGTACCGTCCGACGAGATGCCGGAGCAGCCGGACGACTCGCTCGGGCCCGAGGAGCGCGCGCTGCTGAGCAGCGACGCCGCGTGGGCGAAGAAGCTGCTCGCCAACCTCCCCGACCACCAGCGCGAGCTGGTGCTGCTGCGGGTGGCCGTCGGGCTGACCGCCGAGGAGACCGGGCATCTGCTCGGAATGTCCCCGGGCGCGGTACGGGTCGCGCAGCACCGTGCGCTGAACCGGCTGCGGGCCCTCGCGGAGCAGTAGGGCCGGGGCTCCGCCCGCGTGATCCGTACCTCCCTCCGGGTGGCGAGGGTGCACCCTCGATGCCCGTTAGCATGGAGAATCCGCGCTGGGCAAGAGCACTGGGGAAGGTGTCATGACTGACAACGTCGACGGAGCTCCCGAGAAGTTCGCGATGCTCGGGCTGACATACGACGATGTGCTCCTGCTGCCGGGCGCGTCCGAGGTGCTCCCGAACGGGGTCGACACGTCCTCCCGCGTCTCGCGCAACGTCCGGGTCAACATCCCGCTGCTCTCCGCGGCGATGGACAAGGTCACCGAGGCCCGGATGGCCATCGCCATGGCCCGTCAGGGCGGCGTCGGCGTGCTGCACCGCAATCTCTCCATCGAGGACCAGGCCAACCAGGTCGACCTGGTGAAGCGGTCCGAGTCCGGCATGGTCACCGACCCGATCACCGTCCGGCCGGGCGCCACGCTGCACGAGGCCGACGCGCTCTGCGCGAAGTTCCGGATCAGCGGGGTGCCGGTGACGGACCCGGCCGGCAAGCTGCTCGGCATCGTCACCAACCGCGACATGGCCTTCGAGCTGGACCGCAGCCGTGAGGTCCGCGAGGTCATGACGCCGATGCCGCTGGTCACCGGCAAGGTCGGGATCTCCGGCGAGGACGCCATCGAGCTGCTCCGCCGCCACAAGATCGAGAAATTGCCGCTGGTCGACGGCGCGGGCGTGCTCAAGGGCCTGATCACGGTCAAGGACTTCGTCAAGGCCGAGAAGTACCCGAACGCCGCCAAGGACACCGAGGGCCGGCTGATCGTCGGCGCCGCGGTGGGCGTCGGCGACGACTCGTACGACCGGGCGCAGGCTCTCGTCGAGGCCGGTACGGACTTCCTGGTCATCGACAGCGCGCACGGCCACAGCCGGGGCATCCTCGACATGGTCGCCAAGATCAAGTCGAACATCGGCGTCGACGTGATCGGCGGCAACGTCGCCACCCGCGACGGCGCCCAGGCGCTGATCGACGCGGGCGTCGACGGTGTGAAGGTCGGCGTCGGCCCCGGCTCGATCTGCACCACCCGCGTCGTGGCCGGTATCGGCGTGCCGCAGGTCACCGCGATCCACGAGGCCGCCCGCGCCTGCGGTGCCGCGAACGTCCCGCTGATCGGCGACGGCGGCCTCCAGTACAGCGGGGACATCGCCAAGGCGATCGCCGCCGGCGCCGACACGGTCATGCTGGGCAGCCTGCTCGCGGGCTGCGAGGAGTCGCCCGGCGAGATGGTCTTCATCAACGGCAAGCAGTTCAAGACGTACCGCGGCATGGGCTCGCTGGGCGCGATGCAGACCCGCGGCCGGGCCCGCTCGTACTCCAAGGACCGCTACTTCCAGGACAACGTGCTCTCCGAGGACAAGCTCGTCCCCGAGGGCATCGAGGGCCAGGTGCCCTACCGCGGCCCGCTCGGCTCGGTGGCGCACCAGCTGATCGGCGGCCTGCGGGCCTCCATGGGCTACGTCGGGTCGGCGGACATCGGGGAGCTCAAGACGAAGGGCCGGTTCGTCCGGATCACGGCCGCGGGCCTCAAGGAGAGCCACCCCCACGACGTCCAAATGGTGAGCGAGGCGCCGAACTACAACCGGCGGTAGTCGACGTCGGCGGTGGGTCGGGGATACTGGGGCGGCAGACCGCAGAAGGAAAGGCCAATTCGTGACTGAGATCGAGATCGGGCGCGGCAAGCGCGGCCGGCGGGCGTACGCGTTCGACGACATCGCCGTGGTGCCGAGCCGCCGTACCCGGGACCCGAAGGAGGTCTCGATCGCCTGGCAGATCGACGCCTACCGCTTCGAGCTGCCGTTCCTGGCCGCCCCCATGGATTCGGTGGTCTCCCCGCAGACGGCCATCCGGATCGGTGAGCTGGGCGGCCTCGGGGTGCTGAACCTCGAGGGCCTGTGGACCCGCTACGAAGATCCCGAGCCGCTGCTCGCCGAGATCGCCGAGCTGGACGAGCGCACCGCCACCCGCCGGATGCAGGAGGTCTACGCGGCCCCGATCCAGGAGGACCTGATCGGACAGCGCATAAAGGAGGTCCGCGACTCCGGTGTCATCACCGCCGCGGCGCTCTCCCCGCAGCGCACCGCGGAGTTCTCCAAGGCCGTCGTGGACGCCGGCGTCGACATCTTCCTCATCCGTGGGACGACCGTCTCCGCCGAGCACGTGTCCGGCGCCGCCGAGCCGCTGAACCTCAAGCAGTTCATCTACGAGCTGGACGTGCCGGTCATCGTGGGCGGCTGCGCCACCTACACCGCCGCGCTGCACCTGATGCGCACCGGTGCGGCCGGCGTGCTCGTCGGCTTCGGCGGCGGCGCCGCGCACACCACCCGCAACACGCTCGGCATCCAGGTGCCGATGGCGACCGCGGTCGCCGATGTGTCCGCCGCCCGCCGGGACTACCTCGACGAGTCCGGCGGCAGGTACGTCCACGTCATCGCCGACGGCGGCGTGGGCTGGAGCGGTGACCTGCCGAAGGCCGTGGCCTGCGGCGCGGACGCGGTGATGATGGGCTCCCCGCTGGCGCGGGCGACCGACGCGCCGGGCCGCGGCCACCACTGGGGCATGGAGGCCGTCCACGAGGAGGTGCCGCGCGGCAAGCGGATGAACCTCGGCACGGTCGGGACGACCGAGGAGATCTTGCTCGGCCCGTCGCACATCCCGGACGGCTCGATGAACTTCTTCGGCGCGCTGCGCCGGGCGATGGCCACCACCGGCTACTCGGACCTCAAGGAGTTCCAGCGGGTCGAGGTGACGGTCGCCCCGTCCCGGCACGACAGCTGAGGGATCGTTCCGGCTCTCCCGCTGAGGGGTTGTTGGACGCGAAGGGCCCGGACCGCACACAGCACGTGTGCGGTCCGGGCCCTTCGCGCGTACTCGGGCTCCCGCCCGGCCGCCCGCCGCCCCGGAGCCGGGGCTCACCCGAGGGGAGAGCCCCGGCCGCGGTGCGGTGCGGGCCGGTCAGTCGGCGAACTTCTTGGTGATGCTGAAGCCGGCCACGCCACCGAGGGCGTAGAAGAGGTAGTCGACAACCTCCAGCTCGCTCTTCAGGCCCTCATTGATGTCGCCGAAGTGCTGGGTGAGCACCTCGAAGAAGCCCGGGGCTCCGGGCAGATCGGTGAAGACCATCGCGATGCCGAACACCTGACCGAGGTACACGCCGAGCAGACCGAGCACCGCGCCGATGAACGGTAGGACCGGGTTCGAGCCGCCCAGCTTGCCGAGGGCGAGGCCGATGAGCGCGCCGATGCCGACGGCCAGATACCCGATCTGTACCTCGGCCTCCTTGAGGATCAAGCCGTAGATCGCGGCGCTGACCAGCATGGCCACGACAGCCGCGGCGATCGCGAGACCGGCGTTGCCCCTCAGGCCCGCGGCCGGCGGGGGCGGCGGGAAGCCGCCGGGCTGACCGTACGGCTGCGGCGGCTGCGGCTGCTGGGCGTACGGATTCTGGCCGGGATCCTGCGGTTGCTGCGGCGGCTGCGGCGAAGGCTGGCTCATGGTTCCCCCGGGGATGAAGATTCGGATGGATGTTTGGGTGACTGGAATTCGGCCATGAGGCTAGCAGTCGCTGCTGACAGAACGGCAGGGAATTTCACCGTCCGTGACAAGCTTGGAACGAGGCGGGATGCCGCCCGGCGGGGCGGCGGGCGGGACGGCGGCTGGGCAGTACGCCGGAGCCGTACGCAAAGGTCGTACGCCAAGGCCGTGAGCGGAGCCGCGCGTTCGGACCGTACGCCCCAGCCGTACGCCGGGGCCGTACGTCCGGCCCGCACAGCCGGTGGCCGTCAGAGCCGGTGCGCGGTGCCCGCCGGGCTCGCGCCGCGGGTGTCCAGCAGCAACTGCGCCTTCACCGCGAGGCCTTGCAGGTCGTAGGTCCGGTGGTGCTGGAGGAGCACGGTCAGGTCGGCGCCGGCCGTGGCCTCGTAGAGCGAGTCGGCCCGCGGCACCGGTCGGTCCAGGACCTGCCACTGCGGCACATACGGGTCGTGGTAGCTGAGCTGGGCGCCCATCTCCAGGAGCCGGGCGGCGATTTCGCGGGCGGGGGAGCCGGCCTGGTCGCCGATGTCCGGTTTGTAGGTGACGCCCAGCAGCAGCACCCGGGCTCCGCGCGCCGCCTTGCCGTGTTCGTTGAGGAGGAGGGCGCAGCGCTGGATGACGTAGCGCGGCATCCGGTCGTTGACCTCCTTGGCCAGCTCGACCATGCGCAGCGGATAGCCGAGGCTCCGTCCCCGGTACGCCAGATAGTTCGGGTCGATGGGGACGCCGTGGCCACCGACCCCCGGCCCGGGGCGGAAGGGCTGGTAGCCGAAGGGCTTGGTCTCGGCGCAGCGGATGACGTCCCACAGGTCGACGCCGGTGTCGTGGCAGAAGACGGCCATCTCGTTGACCAACGCGATGTTGACGTGCCGGTAGTTGGTTTCCAGGAGCTTGACCGTCTCGGCCTCGCGCGGGCCGCGGGCCCGGACGACCCGGTCGGTGATCCGGCCGTAGAAGGCGGCGGCGGCCTCGGTGCAGGCGGGGGTGAGTCCGCCGATCACCTGGGGGGTGTTGGCGGAGCCGTAGCGACGGTTGCCGGGATCGAGCCGGCTCGGTGCGTACGCCAGATGGAAGTCGCGGCCGGCCCGCAGCCCCGAGCCCTCCTCAAGGATGGGGCGGAGGTACTCCTCGGTGGTGCCCGGATAGGCGGCCGACTCCAGCAGCACCGTGGTACGGGGCCGCAGCTGGGCGGCGAGGGCACGGGCGGCGTCGCCGACCGGGCGCAGGTCGAGCGAGGAGTCCTCGCCGAGCGGGGTGCGGACGCAGATGACGGCCGTACGGGCGCGGCCGAGCTCCGCGGGGTCGGTGGTGGCGCGGAAGCCGGCGGCCAGCATCCGGCGCAGGGCCGCGGCGGTGAGAGTGCCGTCCACGGGCGGGCGGCCGGCGGATAGCCCGTCCACCGCGCGGTCATCGGGGTCGTAGCCGACAGTGGCGATGCCGGCGGCCGAGGCGGCCTGTGCGAGAGGGAGGCCGAGGGGGCCGAGACCGATGACGGCGAGGTCTGCGGGCATGGCTGTGGCCGTCCTTCCCGAGACGATGCTCTATGGATCTATGTAATGCTAAACAGACATATGACTGATATTGAGTATTGGCCGGGGTTGGCGACATCGGTGTTGCCGCCGCGGGCACAAAGGGGTTGCGGGCCCGCAGGGCGGTGAGAATCGCTGGACGGGGGGCGCGAGCCGGATCACGACGGGAGGCAGCGGTGAGGACAGCGACACTGGGACCGGCCGAGCGCGGTGAGGCGCTCGCCCGGATGGCGGAACAAGAGCTCGATATTCTGGTGGTCGGCGCGGGAGTGGTCGGCGCGGGCACCGCGCTCGACGCCGTCACCCGCGGGCTGACCACCGGTCTGGTCGAGGCGCGCGACTGGGCCTCCGGTACCTCCAGCCGGTCGAGCAAGCTGATCCACGGTGGGCTGCGCTATCTGGAAATGCTGGACTTCACTCTCGTACGGGAGGCGCTCAAGGAGCGCGGCCTGCTGCTGGAGAGGCTCGCCCCGCACCTGGTCAAACCGGTGCCCTTCCTGTACCCGCTCCAGTACAAGGGCTGGGAGCGCTGGTACGCGGGCTCGGGCGTGGCGCTCTACGACGCGATGTCCATGTCCTCCGGCCACGGCAGGGGCCTGCCCCTGCACCGGCACCTCAGCCGCAAGCGCGCCCTGCGCATCGCCCCCTGCCTGAAGAAGGACGCCCTGGTCGGGGCGCTCCAGTACTACGACGCCCAGATGGACGACGCGCGCTACGTGACGACCCTGGTCCGTACGGCCGCGGCCTACGGAGCGGAGGTCGTCAACCGCGCCCGGGTGGTCGGCTTCCTGCGCGAGGGCGAGCGCGTCGTCGGGGCCCGGGTGCGGGACGTGGAGGCCGGCGGCGAGTACGAGATCCGCGCCCGGCAGGTCGTCAACGCGACCGGGGTGTGGACGGACGACACCCAGGGGCTGATCGCCGAGCGCGGGCAGTTCCACGTCCGCGCCTCCAAGGGCATCCACCTGGTGGTCCCCAAGGACCGCATCCACTCCAGCAGCGGGCTGATCCTGCGCACCGAGAAGAGCGTGCTCTTCGTGATCCCGTGGGGACGGCACTGGATCGTCGGCACCACCGACACCGACTGGGACCTCGACAAGGCGCACCCGGCCGCCTCCAGCGCCGACATCGACTACCTGCTGGAGCACGTCAACTCGGTGCTCGCGGTGCCGCTCACGCGGGACGACGTGCAGGGCGTGTACGCGGGGCTGCGCCCGCTCCTGGCGGGCGAGTCCGACGCCACCAGCAAGCTGTCCCGCGAGCACACGGTCGCGCATCCGGTGCCCGGCCTGGTCGTCGTCGCGGGCGGCAAGTACACGACGTACCGGGTGATGGCCAAGGACGCCGTGGACGAGGCCGTGCACGGGCTCGACCAGCGCGTCGCGGAGTGCGTCACCGAGGAGATCCGGCTGGTCGGCGCCGAGGGCTATCGCGCGCTGTGGAACGCGCGCGCCCGGCTGGCCGAGCGCACCGGGCTGCACGTGGTCCGGGTGGAGCATCTGCTCAACCGCTACGGCTCGCTGGCCGAGGAGATCTTCGGCCTGATCGCGGGTGATCCGTCACTGGGCGAGCCGCTGGCCGCCGCCGACGACTATCTGCGCGCCGAGGTGGTCTACGCCGCCTCGCACGAGGGGGCCCGGCACCTGGACGACGTACTGACCCGGCGCACCCGGATCTCCATCGAGACCTTCGACCGGGGCGCGCGCAGCGCCCGGGAGTGCGCCGAGCTGGTGGCGCCCGTGCTGGGCTGGGACGCCGAGCAGGTCGACAAGGAGGTCGCGCACTACGAGAAGCGGGTGGAGGCGGAACGGGAGTCGCAGCGGCAGCCGGACGACCTGACGGCGGACGCGGCCCGGCTGGGCGCACCGGACATCGTGCTGCCCTGAGGGGCGGGGGCCTCTGACCGGCCGGCCGCCCCTGGTCGGTCCGGGCCCGCTCGCCGGTTGGTCCGGTCCGCTCGCCTCCGCCCCGCCTCCGTGCCGGTGGCCCGAGGCGGGGCTCCCGACCGTCCCCAAACGGTCCGGAGCCCCT
>DOWQ01000544.1 GCA_003519485.1 Streptomyces sp.
ACCGTGAGCCGCGGGTCTTCACCGCCGTGCCGGCGGCGGGCGCCCGGCGCCTGGTCTGAGCCCTCCGCCGACCGGGCCGCGGCGCGGTGATCTCTGTCGGAATCCGTGCGGGAGACAACAGAAAAGCGTGGTCCGGCCACCCTCTGCGAACACTTTCGCCAATCCGCTTCCGCCGCCGGGGCCCGGCCGTACGCTGATGCGCAGCACCGGTGGGGGCCGGTGCTGATCAGGGGGCGAGACAGTCGGGTACGGCGCACGGGGCGGGCGGCGATCGCGGCACGACGGCGGTCGGCCGTGATCCGACCCGGGCCATCGGCGCGGGGAAGCGGCCTGCTCCGGGCGTCGTACCCTCTCTGCCCGTGTCCCGAGACATGGGGGGGTAGGTAATTGATCGTGATTAAGTCAACTGTAGTGTGTATTGCTGCCGTTGAGTGCGCGTTATGGTCGTTGCATGAACCTCAAGGAGTGGGCGATGGCGAATGGTGTGCACCCGCATACCGCCTATCGCTGGTTCCGTGAGGGCACTTTGCCGGTCCCCGCTGAGCGGGTTGGGCCGCGCACGATTCTGGTGAACATCGAGGCGAACTCCTCACCGTCCGTTACTGGTGGTGTGGGTTTGTATGTCCGTGTGTCGTCGCACGATCAGAAGGCCGATCTTGAGCGGCAGACTGCCCGGTTGTCCGTTTGGGCTGCGAAGGCCGGTCACCGGGTCGTGCGTATCGAGTCGGAAGTCGCCTCGGGCATGAACGGCTCGCGCACCAAGGCCTGTCGACTGCTGGCCGATTCGGATGTGACGACCGTGGTGGTCGAGCGCAAGGACCGTCTCGGCCGGATGGACGTGGAACTGATCGAAGCCGCGCTGTCCGCGACCGGGCGTCGCCTGGTCGTTTTGGATGACGGCGAGGTCGAAGACGACCTGGTGCGCGACATGGTGGAAGTCCTGACCTCGTTCTGCGCCCGCCTGTATGGTCGCCGGTCGGCGAAGAACCGGGCCAAGGCCGCCTTGGAAGCGGCGGCGTGCGATGGCTGAGCCGAAGAAACAGCTCCGCCGGATCGCTCCGCCGTTCGTCGCGCCCGGCCCGTCCGGCGTGTCGATACGCGACCGCCTCAAAGGGCTGACACCCCGGGACGAGAAGGTGCTGCGCCTGGTTGGGGGGCACCTCGGTTCGCTGGCGTCGCGGGACCTCAAGGCCCGCTGCGTGGACGGGCCGGGGCACTCCGCCACCACGTGGGCGGCACGCAAGCGGGAGCTGACGGCCGTGTCGTCGTCCCGCTGGGCCGGGTCACTGACGAAGGCCACCCACAACCAGTGGGCGCTCGCCCGGCGCGGGCAGGCCGCGCACCTCCAGTCGTTGGAGGCCGGTGTGCGCACCATCGCGCACCGCCTGTCCCTCCCCACCGGGGAGAAGGGCACCAAGCGCGCCCCCGGGGGTTACCGGTCGAATGGCGAGTGGTTCCAAAAGACCCGCCGCCTGCATGTCCTTCAAGGCCGTCTCGATCAGGTGCGGGCCGACCGCGAGAACGGTGTCGTGCATGTGGTGCGCGGCGGTAAACGTCTGCTCAACACCCGCCACAACCTGACCTTCGCGCAGCTCACCGAGCCGCAGTGGCGGGAACGCTGGGAGGCGGCACGCTGGTTCCTGGCCGCTGACGGCGAGTCCGGGAAGCGGTACGGCAACGAGACGATCCGCATCACGCCCGAGGGCGAGGTCAGTATCAAGCTGCCCGCGCCGCTCGCCGAGTACGCCAACGCCGAGCATGGCCGGTACGTCCTCGGCGCGAAGGTCTCGTTCCCGCACCGGGGCACCGAGTGGGCCGACCGCGTGGAAGCGAACCGGTCTGTCGCCTACCGCATCCACTACAACGTGGAACGCGGACGCTGGTACGTGGACGCCTCCTGGACGTTCCCCGTGACCCGGACCATCCCGCTGGAGACCGCGCTCGCCCATGGTGTGATCGGCGTGGACACCAACGCCGACCACCTCGCCGCCTGGCGGCTGGACACCCACGGTAACCCGATCGGCCGGCCCCACCGCTTCCCCTACGACCTCAGCGGATCGGCCCAGCACCGCGACGCGCAAGTCCGCCATGCCCTGTCGCGCCTGTTGAACTGGGCGAAGACGTGCGGCGTCGCCGCGATCGCGGTCGAAGACCTGGACTTCTCCGACTCCAAGACCCGCGAGAAACACGGCCGCAAGCGCAAGTTCCGGCAGTTGGTCTCCGGTATGCCCACGGGCAGACTCCGCACCCGCCTGACCTCCATGGCCGACGCCACCGGCATCGCGATCATCGCCGTGGACCCGGCGTACACCAGCATGTGGGGAGCGCAGCACTGGCAGAAGCCGATGGCAGCGCCCCGACGTAAGACCACCCGGCACGATGCAGCCGGCATCGCGATCGGCAGACGCGCCCAAGGGCACCCGGTCCGGCGACGGACGGCACCGCCCCGTAACGACCAGAGCGATCGTTACGGGCATCGGACCGTGCAGGCCGACCGGCGTTCCCTTGGACGTGAGGAAACCCGCCGCTCCGTCACGGACCGTGGTCAAGAGCCACGCGCCCGCACGGGGAGAACACCAAGTACGCGGGCGACCAGTGCATCCAAAACCGTTCGGGATGCGCGCAGTGACCGGCAGTGGGTCC
>DOWQ01000651.1 GCA_003519485.1 Streptomyces sp.
CGCGCCCCGCCGGCACCCGGGCGGCCGGCCGTGACCGGCTTCCCCTGGGGCGCCTTCGCCCCGAACCTCGCCCCGGCCGCGGGCGCCGCGCTCACCGTCATGCTCGTCACGTTCGCCGTCGCACGAGTCAAGGGCGTGCACCGGATCGTCGACATCGCCTGGGGAGTCGCCTTCGCGGCCGTCGCTCTCGTCTCCTACGGCCTGTCGGCGGGGGAGGGCGACGGCGCGCGGCGGCTGACGGTCACCGTCCTCACGGCCGTCTGGGGGCTGCGACTCGCGGCGCACATCGCCCGGCGCGGCCGGGGCCACGGCGAGGACCCGCGCTACGAGAGGCTGCTCGACCGGGCGACGGGCAGCCGCGACGCGTACGCGCTGCGCACGGTGTACCTGCTCCAGGGTGCCCTGGTCTGGCTGGTTTCGCTGCCCGTACAGGCCGCGCAGTACGTGCCCGCGCCGCTCGGCCCGCTCGCCGCCGCGGGCTGTGCGCTCTGGCTGCTGGGCATGTTCTTCGAGGCGGTCGGCGACCACCAGCTGTACCGCTTCAAGGCGGACCCGGCGAACAAGGGCCGCGTCATGGACCGCGGCCTGTGGAGCTGGACCCGGCACCCGAACTACTTCGGTGACTTCTGTGTCTGGTGGGGCCTGTTCCTGCTGGCCTGCGGCAGTTGGGAGGCGGCGGCCGTGTCCGTGGCCGCGCCGTTGCTGATGAGCTTCCTGCTGACCCGCGGCAGCGGCAAGCGCCTCCTGGAGCAGCACATGGCGGACCGCCCTGGCCACGCCGAGTACAGGGCCCGGGTGAGCGGCTTCTTCCCGCGGCCGCCGCGGCGGCCCGGGGAGTCGCGCCGCGGGTGACGGCGCGGGTGTCGGCGGAGCCACCGGGGCGCGCGTAAGCGGATCTCGGATCCGTCGGCCGTCACCGCCGCAGCCACCGCCCGGTGACGGCTTACGGCACCCCCGGCCCGCCGTCGCGTACGGCGCACCTCACCACGGCGAGGTGCGCCGTACGGCGCGCGTGGCCCGGGCGGCCCGCGCGGTGCGGGCCGGGCGCTGGGCTCAGGCCCCGAACTCCAGTACCGCCAGCGGGTCCGAGGTCGGCTGGGGGGAACCGCCCGCCGGCTCCACCGTGATGCCCATCCCGGCGGCCTCGCCGACCCCGCCCTCCAGGAGCACCGCGCCGGTCTCCGACGGGAGGTCCAGCAGACCGGCGGAGCGCATCTTCCCGCCGTCGTCGAACCACAGCTGGTAGACCTTGCCGCCCGGCAGTTCCGGCATGCCGGCCGCGAGGAACGCCGCGCGGTCCTCGCTGCGCGACATCACGACCGTGCCGGTCGCGCCGTCGCCGAGCTCGCCCGAGGTGGTCCTAGCGTCCGGCGCCATCAGCACCCGGGCCAGCTCCGCCGACCGCTGCTCGGCCTGCCGCACCTCCGTACGGGCGTTCTCCGCGGCCTGGTACTGCCACGCCGCGACCCCGCCGAGCCCGGCCGCCGCGGCCAGACAGGCAGCCAGCACGAACCGTGGCACCGCCCACATCCCGCGCAGTCCGCCGCCCGTACGGCTCCGGCCCGGCACCCTCGGCGGTTCCTGCCGGACCGTGGCGACATGCCGCAGCACCCGGGCCTTCATCTCCGGCGGCGGCTCCACCGACACGGCCGAGCCCAGCCGGCCCGCCGCCGCGGTCAGTTCGCGCACCTCCTGCGCACAGGCCGGGCAGGCGGCGAGGTGCCGCTCGAACAGCTCCCGCTCGCCGTCGGGCAGCGCGTTCATGGCGTACGCGCCCGTCAGCGTGTGCAGGTCCGCGCCGTCCGCGGACTCGTTCGCGCGCTCGTTCATGCCGTCACCCCCAGGCAGTCGCGCAGCCGGATGAGCCCGTCCCGCAGCCGGGTCTTGACCGTGCCCAGCGGCAGCCCCAGGAGTTCGGCGACCTCCCGGTAGGTCAGGCCCCGGTAGTACGCCAGTGTCACCGACTGCCGTTGCAGGTCGGTGAGGGTGCGCATGCAGCGCCGCACCTGCTCGCGCTCCAGCCGGGCCTCGACCTGCTCGGTCACCTCGTCGAACGCGGGCGTCTGCTCCAGGAGCGCCGCCCGGTGCTCACGGTTGGTCGTCGCCTGGGACGAGCGCACCCGGTCGACCGCGCGCCGGTGGGCGAGCGTCATCACCCACGCCATGGCGCCGCCCCGTTCGGGCTGGAAGCGCGCCGCGCAACGCCAGACCTCCACAAGCACCTCCTGCGCGACCTCCTCCGACTGGGCCGGATCGCGCAGCACGCTGCGCACCAGCCCGAGCACGGGTCCGGACACCGCGTCGTAGACCCTGGCGAACGCGTCGTGGTCGCCGCGCGCGACCATCGCCAGCAGGTCGTGCAGATCGGGGGCCGGCTCCTGGACGCCACCGATGAACACGGCTTCTCTCATGAGGCCGCACCCCCGGCCGGCGCCGGCGGCGCGGCCGGCGCGCTCCGGGCACGGGTGCCGATACGGGCTGACCTCATTCGTCCTCCAAGAGCCGGGGCGGGCCGGGGCGCCGCCGTTCTGCACACGGGCAGGCCCGCCTCCGCGGGTCCTCCCAGGTGATTCGGAGCCGTGGGCCGTACGGATGGGTCCCCTGTGCGAATTCTTGCGGAACCGGCAAGGAAGTTCGCCGACCGGCGTGTCCGCCGTGCATGCTCGGCGCGCGGCAGCCGGCCGGCTGCCGGGCACGGGCCGGACGGGACCGGACTCACGCACCGGAACCGACCGGGCCGGACGGGGCCAGGCCGGACAACACCTGATCAGACCAGACCAGACCAGACCGGATCGAACCGGACCACACCGTAGGCAGGGATCACATGGCTCACCACCACCACGCTCACGACAGTACGGACATGGACTGGGAGCTGTTCGGGCCGATGCTCGAACAGGAGGCCGAGGTGTATACGCCGATCTTCGAGCAGGCGGCGGAGTGGCTGCGCCGGCAGCTGGCCCCGACCCGGATTCTCGACGTCGGCAGCGGCCCGGGTGTCATCACCACCCTGTTCGCCAAGGTGTTCCCGACCGCCGAGGTCACCGCGGTCGACAGCACGGAGGGGCTGCTGCGGCGCGCGGACGACCGCGCCGCCCGGCTGGGGGTCGGGGACCGTGTCGGCACGCATGTCGCCGATCTTTCCGAGGGACTGTCCGGCGGTCTGTCCGCCGCGGGTCCGGCGGACCTCGTCTGGTCCAGCAAGGCGCTGCACCACCTCGGCGACCAGACGGCCGCCGTACGGACACTCGCCGGCCTGCTGCGCCCGGGCGGCATGCTGGCCGTCTCCGAGGGCGGGCTGCCGGCCCGCAGGCTGCCCCGCGACCTCGGCATCGGCCGCCCGGGCCTGGAGGCCCGGCTGGACGTCGCCAACGAGGACTGGTTCAGCGAGATGCGGACCGGCCTGCCGGACCACCGCGCGGAGGTGGAGGACTGGCCCGCGATGCTCGCCGCGGCCGGCCTGGAGACCGTCGGCAGCCGTACCTTCCTCCTCGACCTGCCCGCACCGCTGAGCCCGGAGGTCCGCGAGTTCCTGTGCTCGGCACTCGACCGGCAGCGCGAGATGCTCGGCGGCCGCCTCCCCGCCGAGGACCTCGAGACCCTCGACCGGCTCCTCGACCCGCACGACGAGGCGGGGCTGCGGAAGCGCCCCGACGTCTTCCTGCTCAAGGCACAGACAGTGCACGTGGCGCGGCTGGCGCACAGCTAGTGTCCTGCGTCTGAAATTCGTCGGCAATATCGTGCGAGGGAGTCGAGGATCTCCTCGGCAGTCTTGGTCCAGACGAACGGTTTGGGGTCGTCGTTCCACTGCTTGATCCAGTCCCGGAGGTCTTTCTCCAGAGACTGGACACTCCTGTGGACGCTGCGCTTGATCTTCTGATCCGTCAAGAACCCGAACCAACGCTCGACCTGATTGATCCAGGAAGATCCCGTCGGGGTGAAGTGCAGGTGGAAGCGAGGGTGCTTGTCGAGCCACGCCCGGGTCGCCGGCGTCTTGTGAGTCCCGTAGTTGTCGCAGACCACATGAACATCCAGATCCTCGGACACGGTCTTGTCGATTCTGGCAAGGAACTTGCGGAACTCCACGGCGCGGTGCTGCCGGTGGGTGGCGCCTATGACGGTTCCGTCCGCGATATTGAACGCTGCGAACAAGGTGGTGGTGCCGTGCCGCACGTAGTCATGAGTGCGCCGCTCGGGCATGCCGGGCATCATCGGCAGCACCGGCTGCGATCGGTCCAGGGCCTGCACCTGTGACTTCTCGTCCACACAGAGGACGACGGCCTTCTCTGGAGGGTTGTGATAGAGCCCGACGACGTCGACCACCTTCTCCATGAACAGTGGGTCGGTGGACAATTTGAACGTCTCCGCGCGGTGCGGCTTGAGCTCGAAGCGTTGCCAGATACGGCCGATCGTCGACTTCGACAAGCCGGATTTCTTCGCCATCGAGGCCCGGGACCAGTGGGTAGCGTTCTTCGGGATCTCCTCCAAGGTGGCCACCACGACCTCTTCGACCTTGTCCAGGCCGATGGAAGACGGCCGCCCAGGACGTTTCTCGTCGACCAGGCCCTCCAGCCGCTTCGCCGCAAAACGGCGCCGCCACTTGGAAACCGTATCCGGGTGCACCCGCAGGTCACCGGCGATCTGAAGATTCGTCCGCTCCGGGTCCGCGCAGGCCAGCACGATCCGGCAACGCAGGGCCAGCGCCTGCGAGGATTTCGCTCGCCGGGACCACCGCGTCAACGTCGCCCGCTCGTCCTCAGTCAGTATCAGCTCGGCCTTCGGCCGTCCCATCCGCGCCATGACGACAGCCTACAAAACTGATGATTTTCAGACGCAGGACACTAGTGTCCTGAGTCGTTA
>DOWQ01000736.1 GCA_003519485.1 Streptomyces sp.
GCCTGGGGAGCCGGCGCCGGGGTGGGCTCGGGCTGGGCCTCGGCGGCCGGAGCGGGCTCCGCGGCCGGAGCCGGGGCCTCCTCGGGCGCACCGCTGCCGTCGTCGATGACGGCCAGCTCGGCGCCGACCTCTACGGTCTCGTCCTCGGCCACCTTGATGGAGGAGAGGACACCGGCTGCCGGGGCCGGGATCTCGGTGTCGACCTTGTCGGTCGAGACCTCGAGCAGCGGCTCGTCGGCCTCGACACGTTCACCCTCGGCTTTCAGCCAGCGGGTGACGGTGCCCTCGGTCACGCTCTCGCCGAGCGCCGGGAGGGTTACGGAAACCGCCATGGTTTCTGTTGCTCCTATCGAATGGTGCGGATGTGGTCGCGCCCGGAAGGTGTCAGTCGTGGGAGTGCAGAGGCTTGCCGGCCAGGGCCATGTGGGCCTCGCCGAGAGCCTCGTTCTGCGTGGGGTGAGCATGGACGAGCTGCGCGACCTCGGCGGGCAGCGCTTCCCAGTTGTAGATCAACTGCGCCTCGCCGACCTGCTCGCCCATACGGTCACCGACCATGTGGACGCCGACCACGGCGCCGTCTCGCACCTGCACGAGCTTGATCTCGCCCGCGGTCCTGAGGATCTTGCTCTTGCCATTGCCACCGAGGTTGTACTTGAGGGCGACGATTTTGTCCGCGCCGTACAGCTCCTTGGCCTTGGCCTCCGTGATGCCGACGGAGGCGACCTCCGGGTGGCAGTAGGTGACGCGGGGCACACCGTCGTAGTCGAGCGGCACGGCCTTGAGGCCGGCCAGCCGCTCGGCGACGAGGATGCCCTCGGCGAAGCCGACGTGCGCCAGCTGGAGCGTCGGGACGAGGTCTCCGACGGCCGAGATGGTGGGCACGTTCGTCCGCATGTACTCGTCGACCAGGACGTAGCCGCGGTCCATGCCGACCCCGGCCTCCTCGTAGCCGAGGCCCTGCGAGACCGGGCCGCGGCCGACGGCGACGAGCAGCAGCTCGGCCTCGTACGTCTTGCCGTTCTCCAGGGAGACCTTCACACCGTCGTCCGTGTACTCGACGCCCGAGAAGCGGGAGCCGAGCGAGAAGGTGATGCCGCGCTTGCGGAAGGCGCGCTCCAGCAGCTTGGAGCTGCTCTCGTCCTCGGCCGGGACGAGGTGGGGGAGCCCCTCGACGATGGTCACGTCGGTGCCGAAGGACTTCCACGCGGAGGCGAACTCGACGCCGATGACGCCGCCGCCCAGCACGATGGCCGACTTCGGCACGCGGTCCAGGACCAGCGCGTGGTCGGAGGAGATGACGCGGTTGCCGTCGATCTCCAGACCCGGCAGCGACTTCGGCACGGAGCCGGTCGCCAGCAGGATGTGACGACCCTCGTAGCGCTCGCCGTTCACCTCCACCGAGGTCGGCGACGACAGCCGGCCCTCGCCGGTCACGTACGTCACCTTGCGGGAGGCCACCAGGCCCTGGAGGCCCTTGTACAGACCGGAGACGACTCCGTCCTTGTACTTGTGCACCCCCGCCATGTCGATGCCCTCGAGCGTGGTCTTGACGCCGAATTCGGCGCCCTCACGAGCCTGGTCGGCAATCTCACCGGCGTGCAGCAGAGCCTTCGTGGGGATGCAGCCGCGGTGGAGACAGGTGCCGCCCAGCTTGTCCTTCTCGATCAGTGCGACGTCGAGGCCGAGCTGCGCACCGCGCAGGGCAGCGGCATAACCGCCGCTACCGCCTCCAAGGATCACTAGGTCGAAAACGGTGCTGGCGTCGTTCGCCACGTCACGTCCTCCATGCATGGGTACGCCGGAGCCGGTCTGCGGTGACCGGGCGGCGGCTGTTGTTCGGCCGCTGAGTTCGTCGGCCCGTCGGAGCGGCTCGCTCGGTTAGTGAGCCGGGGGCCCTGTCCTGCCGAGACAACATCTTCGCATTTGTTGGCGGCAGGCGGGACGCCGGGCCGCTCCGCGGGACGGCCCGCCGTCCCGGGCGGGCGAGGTTACTCGCGCGTAGCGGCCTCGTACGGCTTCCGTACGGCCGTACGGGCACCGGACCGACGCGATGCGGAGACCCGGGATTTCGTTCACAGCGAACATATGAGCCGATGTCCCCGGGCTCGGCTCGGAGCCCGGGGCCATCCGGTGACGATGTCGTCCGGCCGTGGTCAGCCGAGGTCGCCCGCCGCGGTGCGCTCGGCCAGCCGCACCAGCGTCCGGACCGCGGATCCCGTGCCGCCCTTGGGCGTGTAGCCGTACGGAGCGCCCTCGTGGAAGGCCGGCCCGGCGATGTCCAGGTGTGCCCAGGTGATGCCCTCGCCGAGGAACTCCTGCAGGAAGAGACCGGCGACCAGGCCGCCGCCCATCCGTTCACCCATGTTGGCGATGTCGGCGATGGAGGAATCCATGCCCTTGCGGAGCTCGGGCGGCAGCGGCATCGGCCAGGACTGCTCGCCGGTCTCCGCCGCGATCTCGTGCAGCTCGGTGCGGAAGGCCTCGTCGTTCGACATGATCCCGAACGTGCGGTTGCCCAGCGCCAGCACCATCGCGCCGGTCAGGGTCGCCACGTCGACGATCGCGTCCGGCTTGTCCTCCGAGGCGCGGGTCAGCGCGTCCGCGAGGACCAGCCGGCCCTCGGCGTCCGTGTTCAGCACCTCGACGGTCTTGCCGCTGTACATCCGCAGCACGTCGCCGGGGCGGGTCGCGGAGCCGGACGGCATGTTCTCGGCCAGCGCCAGCCAGCCGGTGATGTTGACCGCGAGGCCCAGCCGGGCCGCCGCGACGACGGCGGCGAACACGGCGGCGGCGCCGCTCATGTCGCACTTCATCGTCTCGTTGTGGCCGGCCGGCTTCAGCGAGATGCCGCCGGAGTCGTAGGTGATGCCCTTGCCGACCAGCGCCAGGGTCTTCTTGGCCTTCGCGTGCGTGTACGACAGCTTCACCAGCCGCGGCGGGGCGTCCGAGCCCTGGCCGACGCCGAGGATGCCGCCGTAGCCGCCCTTGGCGAGAGCCTTCTCGTCCATGATCTCGACCTTGACGCCGTGCTCCTTGCCGGCTGCCTGGGCGGCTGCGGCGAAGGACTTCGGGGTGAGGTCGTTCGACGGCATGTTGATCAGGTCGCGGGCCCGGTTGACCTCGGAGGCCAGAGCGGTCGCGCGCTCGACGGCCGCCTTGTACGCCTTGTCGCGCGGCTTGCCGCCGAGCAGCGTCACCTCGGCGAGCGGGGTGCTCCGGTCGTCGTTCTTCGTGCCGCCGTCGCCGTCGCCGTTCCCGGCCCGGTAGGTGTTGAAGGCGTACGCCCCGAGCAGTGCGCCCTCCGCCACGGCCGCCGCGTCCGACGCGTCCTCGACGGGCAGCGCGAACACGCCCTTCCTGGCGCCGGCCAGCGCCCGGGCGGCCGCACCGGCGGCGCGGCGCAGTGTCTCGCCGTCGAAGCCGTCGCCCTTGGCCGGGGGGTCGCCGAGCCCGACCGCCAGCACGACGGGGGCCTTGAACCCGGACGGCGCGGGCAGCTTGGTCACCTCACCCTCACCGCCGGTGGCGCCGAGTGTCTCCAGGACGGCGGCCAGCTTGCCGTCGAACGCCTGGGCCACGGTCTCCGCGCCGGCCGCGAGGACGGGCCCCTTGGCACTCTTGGTGATGCCGATGACGAGGGCGTCCGCGCGGAGCGTGGCCGGGGACGAGGTGCTGAGAGTCAGTGCAGTCACGGTAGTGGGGTCCCTCTTCCGTTGAGTTCTCGGCCGATGGATGGGCCGGCCGCGCCCGGGGCATCGTATGTGCCGGGTTGTTCCGGGTCTCCACGGGCCGGGCGTGGAGTACTGGGGCGAACCCTAACCTTCGGCGGGTCCCGAGTTGTTCGCGGATTTCCTGCCGATTCGCCGGGCGCGGGTGGTCACGGCACCCGTGGGTTCCCGCCCCGCGGGCCGTCGGCTCGGTTGGAGGCCTCTGCTGCCCTGTCGGCGTGCCCGTTGCCCGTTGCCCGTGCCTGTTGTCCGTTGCCCGTGCTCGGGCCGGTTGCCGTGTTCCTGCCCGTGGCTTCCCGGCTCCCCGCGTTCCGCTGCCTGCCGCTGCCCGCCGCTGCCGGTCGTACGGGCGGCGGCGTGGGCAGTTGCGGGTGCTCGCGCGGGGCTGTCGCCGGGTCAGCCCAGTGTCAGGGCGAGCAGGGTGACCAGAGCGGCCGTCTCGCCGAGGGCGCCGAAGACGTCGCCCGTCACGCCTCCGAAGCGCGACCGGCAGTGGCGGAGGAGGAGTTCGGCCGCGCCGAGGCCGGCCGGCACGGCGAGCGCCGCGTGCAGGGCGGCGTACGGGCCCG
>DOWQ01000492.1:0-1441 GCA_003519485.1 Streptomyces sp.
AGGTCACGGTTCTCGACTGCGGCACGGAAGTCTGCTGTCGCCACGGCTTCTCCTCGATAGTCATGAATCCGATCAGTCACTTTCTCGAGTATCGACCTGACTGCGCGGCCTCGCCTTCGAACAGGCCAACCGGGACTGGTGCGAGCGCAGCGCGGCGATCCTGCGGCAGCGGCAGCCGGCTCCCGCGCAGCGCTGACGTCAGCCGGCGCAACTCACCTCCGCCCATACCGTCTTACGGAGCGGCGGGCCCGGCTTCACGCCCCAGCGGTCGGCCAGCGCCTGGACGAGAAGCAGCCCGCGCCCGGACTCCGCCTCCTCGCCCACGGCGACCGGCCACTCCCCCGGCCCAACCGGCAGCCCGCCGTCCCGGGTGTCGCTCACCTCGATACGGAGCGTGGCGTCGGCATCGACGCTGAGACCCAGCCGGAAGTCCTTCCCGGGCTCGTGCCCGTGCACGGCGGCGTTCGCCGCCAGCTCGGCCACGAGGTGCGCGGCGGTCTCGTACGGCAGCCCCCACGAGGCCAGATGCGCCACAGCTAGCCGCCGGGCGAGCCGGGCTCCCCGGGGCGTGGGCGACAGCAGGACGGTGAACTGATGGACCGGAGCGGAATTTCCGGTTCGGGTGATTTCTCGCTTCACGTCACTCAGCGTGGCCGCCCTGCACCTAATCTGACCAGTACCGGCGTCGGCACGCACGGTGACTGTCCGGCCGGTACGGCCCGGCTGTCCGGCCAGTACGCCGTGTCCCCCTCGCCGGTACGGCGGTTGGACCACGGCACGACGGAGGAGGGGACGCGGTGGGTGCGAACAGTGACGGTACGGGGCAACAGGGCTGCGCCGGTGCGGCGTACACGACGGACGGCGCGGACGGTGCCCGGTGGGACACCGGACTGGAGGACGACTCCACGGCGGTGGTGAAGGCGGTCGGCCGCCAGATCAAGCTGTGGCGAGAGGCGGCGGGGCTCAAGCAGACGGAGTTGGGCGCCGCCATCGGCTACGGCGAGGAGATGGTCTCGGCGGTCGAGCGCGGACGGCGCTACCCGAAACGGGAGTTCCTGGAGAGCGCGGACAAGGCCCTGAGCGCGGGCGGCAAACTCGCCGCGATGGCGGGCGACGTGGCGGAGGCCCGCTACCCGAAGAAGGTCCGCGACCTGGCCCGGCTGGAGGCGGAGGCGGTAGAGCTCGGCGCCTACGGAAACCACAACTTGCAGGGGCTGCTCCAGACCGAGGAGTACGCCCGCGCTCTCTTCGACATGCGCCGCCCGGGATACAGCGAGGACGAAATCGAACGCCAAGTGGCCGCCCGCATGGCCCGGCAGGAAATCTTCGACCGGCGGCCCACCCCCCTGCTGACCTTTGTGCAGGAGGAAGTGACACTCCGACGCCCGATCGGAGGCAGAATGGTGCTGCGCCGCCAGCTCGAACACTTGCTGGAGGTGGG
>DOWQ01000492.1:1485-1704 GCA_003519485.1 Streptomyces sp.
GGGCGGCGACACTGTGGGATATGCGGAGGCTCAGCTCACCAGCCGCCTGATCTGCGAGCCCAAGGAGGTCCAGATCCTTGAGATGCGGTACGGGCTGGTCCGGGCGCAAGCTCTGACGCCACGGGAGTCGCTGGCCTTCATCGAAAAAGTGCTGGGAGAGACATGACCCTCAAGCCCTCTGCCGGGAACACCACTGCGCTGGAGTGGATAAAAAGCAGC
>DOWQ01000492.1:1709-4161 GCA_003519485.1 Streptomyces sp.
CCGCGGCTCGCGTTCGGGCCGCGGGCCTGGGCCGACTTCGTGTCGTACACGGCTGACCGCCACTGAGCGCGGGCGGGGCACGGCGTGAGTCCGTGCCCCGCTACCGCTCAGCGGTTGCGGTCGTCGACGATGCGGCGGATCTTGCCGACCGAGCGTTCCAGCGTCTCGGGGTCGACGATCTCGACCTGGACGGAGACCCCGACGCCGTCCTTGACCCCCTGGGCGATGGCCGCGACAGCGGCCTCGCGCTGGAGCGGCGCGGCGTCCGGCCGGGCCTCGGCCCGCACGGTCAGNNNCGGCCGGTGACCTTCTCCATCCGGCGGAAGGCGGGACGCGCCGTGCCCGGCAGCAGACGGGTGAGGTCGCGGGTGCGGTAGCGGATGACCGGCATGGCCTCCTTGGTGAGGGACGTGAAGGCCAGCTCACCGCTCTCGCCCTCGGGCATCACCTCATCGGTGACCGGGTCCACGACCTCGGGGAAGAAGTGGTCCTCCCAGATGTGCAGGCCGTCCTTGGTCTCGACACACTCCTGCGCGACACCCGGGCCGATGACCTCGGACAGGCCGTAGATGTCGACGGCGTGGATGTCGAGGCGCTCCTCGATCTCGTGGCGCATCTCCTCGGTCCAGGGCTCGGCGCCGAAGATGCCGATACGGAGCGAGGTGGTCCGCGGATCGATTCCCCGGCGTTCGAACTCGTCCAGCAGCGTGAGCATGTAGGACGGCGTGACCATGATGATTTCGGGCTGGAAGTCCTGGATGATCTTCACCTGACGGGCCGTCATGCCGCCGGAGGCCGGGATGACGGTGCAGCCGGCCCGCTCGGCGCCGTAGTGGGCTCCGAGGCCGCCGGTGAAGAGGCCGTAGCCGTAGGAGATGTGGGCCTTGTGCCCGGGGCGGCCGCCGGCGGCCCGGATGGAGCGGGCGACCATGTCGGACCACATGGAGATGTCGTTCTCCGTGTAGCCGACCACGGTGGGGCGGCCGGTGGTGCCGCTGGAGGCGTGGACGCGCCGCACGTCCGCCATGGGGACGGCGAACATGCCGAAGGGGTACGACTCGCGGAGGTCTGCCTTGGTGGTGAAGGGGAACCGGGCGAGGTCGGCCAGGGAGCGGCAGTCCTCGGGCCGGACACCGGCCTCGTCGAACTTCCGCCGGTAGAGCTCGACGTTGTCGTAAGCGTGCCGCAGGGTGTGCTGGAGGCGTTCCAGCTGGTGCGCTCTCAGCTCCTCCCGGCCCATCCGCTCGCCGGCGTCGAGTATCTCCGCCGGCGGCGGCCCGCCGAGCCGGCGGCCGGGGGCCGGGGCGCGCTCCGCTGATGCGGCCGGGGTCGCTGCCGACGAGGCCGCGAGTTCGCTGCTCATGCTTGTCCCACACTTCCGCCTCGGATGCTGCGGCTGCGGCCACGGAACTCCGCGACCACATCCTTCCCCCGCAGTACGGTCACGTCATAGATGCCACTCCGGCCGAACCGGGTCCGCTCCTCGGCGACGGCCACCAGCTCGTCCCCCTCGTGCACGGGCGCCACGAAGCTGATGTCCGCGCCGGAGGCGACGGTGACCGGCCCGTGGCTGTTGCAGGCACAGGCGAAGGCGCTGTCCGCGAGGAGGAAGAGAAAGCCGCGGTGGGCGATGCCGTGCCCGTTCACCATGGCCGCCGTGACGGTCATGCTGAGCCGGGCCGATCCCTCCCCGACCTCCAGCAGCTCGATCCCGAGGCCCCGGGACGCCGCGTCCGCGGCGAACATCGCCTGCGCCGGGCCGAGCGTGGGCTCCGCGCCCGCCTGCACCGTCACCATCGTGCCACCCACCGCCTCGAAATTCACCGTTAACCGACCGACCGTTCGGTCACCCGGGAAAGTTAACCGACCCTCCCGAGGGCGTGTCAAGGGGTCCGGGCCGGTCAGCGGGCGAGCGCGCTGACCGGGCTCCCGGTCTCCCCGTCCGGGCGGCCCTGTCGCAGACTGTCCGCATGGAGCTGCAGATCACCGCGACCTCGCCCGAGCACCCGACTGCCCTCCTGGACCTGCCCTGGGGCATTCCGCTGACCGACTGGCCGGAGGACTGCCTGGTCGCGCTGCCGCGCGGCATCTCGCGGCACGTGGTGCGCTTCGCGCGGGCGGGCGAGGCCGTGGTCGCGGTCAAGGAGGTCGGCGAGTGGGCGGCCGTACGGGAGTACGGGCTGCTGCGGGACCTGGACCGGCTCACCGTCCCGGCGGTCGACGCGGTCGCGGTGGTGACCGGGCGGACCGACGGGGACGGCGAGCCGCTGGAGCCCGTACTCGTCACGCGCCATCTGGACGGCTCGCTGCCCTACCGGTCGATGTTCGAGACGACCATGCGGCCGAGCACGATCAAGCGGCTCCTGGACGCGCTCGCCGTGCTGCTGGTCCGGCTGCACCTCAGCGGCTTCGCATGGGGCGACTGCTCGCTCTCCAACACCCTCTTCCGGCG
>DOWQ01000492.1:4237-4460 GCA_003519485.1 Streptomyces sp.
TGGACCCGGTGGCCTTCGGCGAGGCGATCGCCGGGCGGTACCAGGAGCTGTGGCACGAGCTGACCCGCCAGTCGGTCTACCCGCTCGCCAAGCGGCACTACATCGACCGGCGCATCCGCCGCCTCAACGAGCTCGGCTTCGACGTCGCCGAGATGCAGATCCAGCGCACGCCCGACGGTGACGCCGTCACCTTCCTGCCGAAGGTCGTCGACGCCGGCCACCA
>DOWQ01000079.1 GCA_003519485.1 Streptomyces sp.
TGTCGACGGCGGTGACGCGGGCGCCCCGGCGGGCGGCGGCGACGGCGAGCGCGCCGGTACCCGTCCCCAGATCGAGGACCCGGGCGCCCGGAACCAGCGGTTCCTCCCGCAGGGCGGCGGACAGCAGCGAGGTGTCGTCCTGCGGCGCGTACACCCCGGGAGGTCTCAGAAACAACACCTGCCCCGGGTACCCCGCCTGAGTCGATCAAACGTCCCGGCGGGGCAGCGGCCGGTTCGCCGGGCCCTCGATGACCTCGCCGTCCACCGCGAACCGCGAGCCGTGGCAGGGGCACTCCCAGGCCCGCTCGCCGGCGTTGAAGGACACCAGGCAGCCCATGTGCGTGCAGCGTGCGGAGACGCCGTGCGCCGTGCCCTCCTCGTCCCGGTAGACCGCGCAGCGCCGCCCGCCCACGCGGACGACCGCTCCGGCGCCCGGCGGGATGTCCTCCACCGAGTCCGTGTGCGTGGTGCGCAGCCGGTCACCGATGAAGTGCCGTCCCACGGTCGCCTGGTGCTGGAGGAAGCCGGCGCCCTCCCGGACGGTGTCCCGGGGCCGCCAGGGGTCGTACAGCCCGGCCCACTCCGGCTTCTCGCCGCGGATCAGCGCGGACAGCAGCCGGCCCGACATGACGCCGCCGCTCATGCCCCAGCCGCCGAATCCGGTGGCGACGTACGTGTGCTTGGCCGCCGGGTGCAGGGGTCCGACGCAGGCCACCGTGTCGGTCGGGTCGTTGTCCTGGGCGGCCCAGCGGTACGAGATCTCGACGCCGGGGAAGTGCCGGCCGGTCCAGTCGACCAGGCGTTCGAAGTGTTCGTCCGCGTCAGCCGTGCCCGGCAGGAAGGTCTCTCCGGTGATGATGAGCAGCCGCTGCCCGTCCGGGCCGGGCGCCGTCCGGATGGAACGCTTGTTCTCCTCCTGGGTGATGTACATGCCGCCGGGATCGCGGTCCGCCGGCAGCCGTCCGGCCACGACCAGCTCGCGGTGCGGGGAGAGCTTCGCGAACAGCAACGACCGGTCGAAGACGGGATAGTGCGTGGCCACGACGACGTCACGCGCGGACACCGTCGCGCCCCCTTCGGTGGTCACCCGGCAGGGCATCCCCTCGCGCAGCCCGGTCACCCGCGTCCGTTCGTGGATCCGCCCGCCCTGCGCGAGCAGGTCCGCGGCCAGCGCGAGCAGGTACTTGCGCGGATGGAACTGCGCCTGGTCCTCGAACCGGACGGCCCCGGCGACGGGGAACGGCAGCCCGGTCTCCTGTACGTACGACGCCGGCAGCCCGGCCTCCGCCGCGGCCCAGGTCTCGGCCCGGAGGGCGTCGGTGCCGGCCGAATCCCGGACGTACGTGAACGCGGGCCCGCGCTCCAGATCGCAGTCGATGTCCAGTTCGGACACCGTCGCGGCGACGTGCTCCACCGCCTCCTGCTGCGAGCGGGCGTACAGACGTGCGCCCTCGGGGCCACGGGTGCTGCGCAGCCGGTCGTAGACCAGGGTGTGCAGGGAGGACACCTTGGCGGTGGTGTACCCGGTGACGCCGGCGGCGATCCGGTCTGCCTCCAGCACAACGACGCCGAGGCCGGCGCGCGCCAGCTCCCAGGCGGTGCACAGCCCCGCGATGCCGCCGCCGACGACGGCGACGTCGGTCTCCAGATCAGTGGTCAGCTCGGGGTGGGAGGTGTCCGGTGTGGTGTCGATCCAGTAGGACTCGTGCGTGCCCGGGAGATGCGTCATGGGACTCCGGGTGCCCAGCCGGCCGCGTCCCTCACCTTGCGGGCCGGGTTGAGTATCCGGCGTGAGTACGCGCACTCATGCCGATGTCAGAGGCCGGGGACAGGATGATCGTCATGGAGAAGATCGCACCCACCCGCATTCAGCACCCGTACCCCACGCAGTGCGCGCCGGAGGAGCGGCCGTACGACCGTGCCGCCGTCGAAGGCGTGATGAAGACGGTGCTCGTGCTGGCCGCCACGGCCGGAGTGGTGTGGGCGTTCTTCATGGTGTACACCGTCACCGTCTGGGCCCTGGCCGTCTGATAGGACAGCCCCATGCGGTGGACAAGCGGAAGCCGGACCGGCACCGAGGCCGAGGCGGTGGCGGAGCAGCAACGGCTGCGCCGGCTGGTCGACACGACCGGCCCGGGGCCCGCTCCGGGGAGCCCCGGCACGATCGCCGGGGTGGACGTGGCGTACGACGGGACGACGGGCCGGCTCGCGGCCGCGGCCGTCGTCCTGGACGCGGAGAGCCTGGAGGTCGTCGGGGAGGCCACCGCCGTCGGGCGGACCTCCTTCCCCTACGTGCCGGGGCTGCTGGCGTTCCGCGAACTCCCGCACGTCCTGGAGGCCCTGGAGCGGCTTTCCGCCCCGCCCGGCCTGGTGGTCTGCGACGGCTACGGGCTGGCGCACCCGCGCCGCATGGGGCTCGCCACGCACCTCGGGGTGCTGACGGGGCTGCCGTCCTTCGGGGTGGCCAAAACGCCGTTCGGATTCGACTTCGAACAGCCGGGCCCGGAGCGCGGCGCGTGGACCCCGTTGCTGGACGGTGACGAGGTCGTCGGGCGCGCGGTGCGGACCAGGGAAGGCGTCAAACCGGTGTTCGTGTCCGTCGGTCACGGCATCGGCCTGGAGTACGCCTGCGCCCATACGCTGCGGCTGGCGCGGGGCTACCGGCTGCCGGAGACGACCCGGCACGCGGACGGGCTGTGCCGGCGCACACTGTCCGCCGCCCTCGCGGCGGGCTGACGCGGTGGCCGGGACAGCGGCTCGGGACGACAATTCGGAACGACGTGCAGGTACGGCGGTTCCGACGGCCGGGGCGGGCCGCCGGGGGCGCGCCGTTCGTCCGTTCGAGCGCGCCGTAGGGTGAGGATCATGTTCGTACTCGAGTTGACTTATTGCGCGCCCGTCGACGAGGTCGACGCACTGCGCGAAGCCCATATGGCATGGCTCGACGAGCAGTACGAGGCGGGCGAGTTCATCGCCTCCGGGCAGAAGAAGCCCCTCGACGGCGGAGTGATCCTGGCCGTGGGCGCCGACCGGGACCGGGTGGAGGCCGTCGCGGCGAGCGACCCCTTCGCTCAGGAAGGCGTCTGCGAATACCGGATCACCGAGTTCGTCACCACCAGGACGGTGCCCAACCTCAAGGAGTACCGCCAGGAGCTCCGGGGCTGACCCCGGCCGCCGGACCCGCGAGCCGCGCGGCTCGCGGCGCTCTGGACGGCTCCCTGGCCGTGGGCTAGTTTCCGGCGGCATGAGGCAACGGAGCGGGTTACGGGGCGGACTGAGGCGCTGGGTGTCCATCGGGCTCTGCGGGGCGGCGCTCGCCCTCGGCACGGGCGCCCCCGCGCACGCCGTGAGCTCCCAGGACACCGCGAGCCCCGGCCTCGGCTGGCAGCTCACCCCGACCGGCACCGAAGCCCGCTTCCGCGGCCTCGCGGCCGTCAGCCGTGACACCGCCTGGGCGGCCGGCTCCGGCGGCACGGTGCTCCGGACGACGGACGGCGGCCGGAACTGGCGGGACGTCTCGCCGCCCGGCGCGGCCGGGCTGGAGTTCCGCGACGTGGAGGCGTTCGGCGCCCGGCGGGCCGTGGTCCTGGCGATCGGCGAGGGTGAGGCGTCCCGCGTCCTCCGTACGGACGACGGCGGCGCGAGCTGGACGGAGACCTTCCGCAACACCGATCCGCGCGCCTTCTACGACTGCATGGCCTTCTTCGGCAACCGGCACGGCCTCGCCATGAGCGACCCGGTCGACGGCCGGTTCCGCATCCTGGCCACCCGCGACGGCGGCTCGACCTGGCGGCTGCTGCCGACGGACGGCATGCCCGTGGCGCAGCCGGGCGAGGCGGGCTTCGCGGCGAGCGGGCAGTGCCTGGTCACCGCCGGGCCGCGGGACGTCTGGCTGGCCACCGGC
>DOWQ01000167.1 GCA_003519485.1 Streptomyces sp.
GGTCCGTTGATCTTACTGAAGGTTCTCCTGGGGATCACTCGCCGACGGAGCGGCGCCCGCCGGGCCGGGCGGAGCCGGGAGGCTGAGCCAGGCCGTGTCGAAGTCCCAGCCGCGCAGTGTCATCGGTCGTGCCGCGCGTACCGCTTTATTCGCCCGGCACGCCCGCGTCCGCGCCCGCGGCCCGGCCCGGCCCGGACAGCCGGAAGGGCCCGTACGACCGGAGTCGTACGGGCCCTTCCTGCCAGCCGAAGCTAGAAACGCCTAGCGGCGCACCGGGTCACTTGTTGATCTTGGTGACCTGGCCGGCGCCGACAGTCCGGCCACCCTCACGGATGGCGAACTTGAGGCCTTCCTCCATGGCGACCGGCTGAATCAGCGAGACCGACATGGCGGTGTTGTCGCCCGGCATGACCATCTCGGTGCCCTCGGGGAGGGTCACGACGCCGGTCACGTCCGTGGTACGGAAGTAGAACTGCGGGCGGTAGTTGTTGAAGAAGGGGGTGTGACGGCCACCCTCGTCCTTCGACAGGATGTAAGCCTGCGCCTCGAACTCCGTGTGCGGAGTGACCGTGCCCGGCTTGATGATGACCTGGCCGCGCTCGACGTCCTCGCGCTTGATGCCACGAAGAAGCAGACCGACGTTCTCACCGGCCTGGCCCTCGTCGAGCAGCTTGCGGAACATCTCGATACCGGTGACCGTGGTGCTGGTCTTGTCCTGCTTGATGCCGATGATGTCGACATTCTCGTTGACCTTGAGCACACCACGCTCGATACGGCCGGTGACGACCGTACCGCGACCGGTGATCGTGAAGACGTCCTCGATCGGCATGAGGAACGGCTTCTCGACATCGCGCTCGGGCTGCGGGATCGCCTCGTCGACGGCGGCCATGAGCTTGAGGACCGACTCGCCCCACTCCTTGTCGCCCTCGAGCGCCTTGAGCGCCGAGACCTTGACGACCGGAAGGTCGTCGCCCGGGAACTCGTACTCGGAGAGGAGCTCACGGACCTCGAGCTCGACGAGCTCCAGGATCTCCTCGTCGTCCACCATGTCGGCCTTGTTCAGGGCGACGACGATGTACGGAACGCCGACCTGGCGGGCCAGGAGCACGTGCTCCTTGGTCTGCGGCATCGGGCCGTCGGTGGCGGCGACCACGAGAATGGCGCCGTCCATCTGGGCCGCACCAGTGATCATGTTCTTGATGTAGTCCGCGTGACCCGGGCAGTCGACGTGGGCGTAGTGACGCGACTCGGTCTGGTACTCGACGTGCGAGATGGAGATCGTAATCCCGCGCTGGCGCTCTTCCGGCGCCTTGTCGATCATGTCAAAGGCCGAGGCCTCATTGAGCTTCGGGAACGCGTCGTGCAGCACCTTGGTAATCGCCGCGGTGAGCGTCGTCTTACCGTGGTCGATGTGACCGATGGTGCCGATGTTGACGTGCGGCTTAGTCCGCTCGAACTTCGCCTTCGCCACTGGGGTCCTCCTGTGGACTGGTGCTGTACCCCGCCCGCTCTGTTGCGGACAGGTTCAGGTGGTCTTTCGAACCGACCAGGACCCCTAGGGGATGCCCTTGGCCGTATTCGCTTGGGGGCAGGCCACCGGGGACCCGCCGCGGGGCCGTGAAAACACGGCCCGCGGCGAAGAACCCGGATGCCTTTGCTCCAGCCTAATAGCTGAGCAGCTCGGTGCTACTCGCCCTTGACCTTCGCGATGATCTCCTCCGCGACGTTCCGGGGAACCTCGCCGTAGGAGTCGAACTGCATGGAGTAGCTCGCGCGACCGGACGTCTTGCTCCGGAGATCCCCGACGTAGCCGAACATCTCCGAGAGCGGGACCAGGGCCTTGATGACACGGGCGCCACTGCGCTCCTCCATCGCCTGTACCTGGCCACGACGCGAGTTCAGGTCACCGATGACGTCACCCATGTAGTCCTCGGGCGTGGTGACCTCGACGGCCATCAGCGGCTCGAGCAGTACGGGGCCGGCCCTGCGGGCGCCGTCCTTGAACGCCTGCGAACCGGCGATCTTGAACGCCAGCTCCGAGGAGTCGACGTCGTGGTAGGCGCCGTCGAGAAGGGTGACGCGGACGCCCACCATCTCGTAGCCGGCCAGGATGCCGAACTGCATGGCTTCCTGACAGCCCGCGTCCACCGAGGGGATGTACTCCTTGGGGATGCGGCCACCGGTGACCTTGTTGACGAACTCGTAGGACGAGCCGTCGGTGGTCTCCAGGGGCTCGATCGCGATCTGCACCTTGGCGAACTGACCGGTACCACCGGTCTGCTTCTTGTGCGTGTAATCGACGCGCTCGACCGCCTTGCGAAGGGTCTCGCGGTACGCCACCTGCGGCTTGCCGACGTTGGCCTCGACCCGGAACTCACGGCGCATCCGGTCGACCAGCACCTCGAGGTGCAGCTCGCCCATACCGCCGATGATGGTCTGGCCGGTCTCCTCGTCCGAGTGGACCTGGAACGAGGGGTCCTCGTCCGAGAGCCGCTGGATGGCGACACCCAGCTTCTCCTGGTCACCCTTGGACTTGGGCTCGATCGCGACTTCGATGACCGGTGCCGGGAAGTCCATGGACTCCAGGATCACCGGGGACTTGTCGTCGCAGAGCGTCTCACCGGTGGTGGTCTGCTTCAGACCCATGACGGCGACGATGTCGCCGGCGCCCACACCCGAGATCTCCTCACGCTTGTTCGCGTGCATACGGTAGATCTTGCCGATGCGCTCCTTCTTGCCCTTCACGGAGTTCAGCACCGCGGTGCCGGTCTCCATGCGGCCGGAGTACACCCGGATGTAGGTGAGCTTGCCGAGGTGCGGGTCGCTCATGATCTTGAAGGCGAGACCGGCGAACGGCTCGTCCTCGCTCGGCTTGCGCTGAACGACGACGTCCGGGTCCTTGACGCTGACGCCTTCGATGGCCTCGACGTCCATGGGCGACGGGAGGTAACGCACGACGGCGTCGAGCAGGGGCTGAACGCCCTTGTTCTTGAACGCGGTGCCGCAGAACACCGGGGTGAAGGTCGGCTGACCCTCGTTCTCGGTGAGCGTCGAGGCGATGGTGGCGCGACGGATCGCGGCCATGAGCTGCTCCTGGTTGGGCTCCTGCCCCTCCAGATACATCTCCATCATCTCTTCGTCGTGCTCCGCGACCGTCTCGAGCAGCTTGCCGCGCCACTCCTCAGCGGCCTCGACATGCGTGTCCGGGATGTCGACGGTGTCGTACATCTCGCCCTTGGTCGCCTCGGCGGACCAGACGAGGGCCTTCATCGCCACGAGGTCGACGACGCCCTTGAAGTCCGCCTCGGCACCGATCGGGAGCTGCATGACCAGCGGCACCGCACCGAGGCGGTCGACGATCATGTCGACGCAGCGGTGGAACTCGGCGCCGGTGCGGTCGAGCTTGTTGACGAAGCAGATACGCGGCACGCCGTAGCGGTCCGCCTGTCGCCAGACAGTCTCGGACTGCGGCTCCACGCCCGCGACACCGTCGAACACGGTGACCGCGCCGTCGAGGACGCGGAGCGAACGCTCCACCTCGACGGTGAAGTCGACGTGCCCGGGGGTGTCGATGATGTTGATGGTGTGATCGACGCCTTCAAGAGGCCAGTGACAAGTCGTCGCGGCGGACGTGATGGTGATGCCGCGCTCCTGCTCCTGCTCCATCCAGTCCATCGTGGCTGCGCCCTCGTGGACCTCACCGATCTTGTAGCTCACACCGGTGTAGAACAGGATCCGCTCAGTGGTGGTCGTCTTGCCCGCGTCGATGTGGGCCATGATCCCAATATTGCGGACCTCGGCCAGGTCAAGTGAAGTGGTGGCCATATGGCTCAATCTTCTCTCGGTCTCGATGTGGGTAGCGACTACCAGCGGTAGTGCGCGAAGGCCTTGTTGGACTCGGCCATCTTGTGGGTGTCCTCGCGACGCTTGACAGAGGCACCGAGACCGTTGCTGGCGTCCAGCAGCTCGTTCATCAGGCGCTCGGTCATGGTCTTCTCGCGACGGGCGCGGGAGTAACCCACGAGCCAGCGCAGCGCGAGGGTGGAGGCGCGGCCGGGCTTGACCTCGACCGGCACCTGGTAGGTNNGTGATGACCGGGTCATTGCCGGTCTTCTCGCGAAGACCTTCCATGGCGCCGTAGACGATGCGCTCCGCAGTGGAGCGCTTGCCGTTCATCAGCACCTTGTTGATCAACGACGTGACAAGAGGAGAACCGTAGACCGGGTCGATGATGACCGGGCGCTTCGGGGCGGGGCCCTTACGAGGCATGCTTACTTCTCCTTCTTGGCGCCGTAGCGGCTGCGGGCCTGCTTACGGTTCTTGACACCCTGGGTGTCGAGCGAACCACGGATGATCTTGTAGCGAACACCCGGCAGGTCCTTCACACGGCCACCACGCACGAGCACGATGGAGTGCTCCTGCAGGTTGTGTCCCTCACCCGGAATGTAAGCGGTGACCTCGATGCCACTGGTCAGGCGCACACGTGCGACCTTCCGCAGCGCCGAGTTCGGCTTCTTCGGGGTGGTGGTGAACACACGCGTGCAGACACCCCGGCGCTGAGGGGATCCCTCGAGTGCGGGCGTCTTGTTCTTTTCGACTTTGTCCTGCCGGCCCTTGCGGACCAGCTGCTGGATCGTAGGCACCGTTTCTCCGGTTTCTGTGTGCCGATCTCGTTGAAGCTAACCTGGGATTTGTACTGATTCCCGACCACTTACCCGACCCACGCGGTCGGGTGTGTCGAAGCTGCGAACCCCTGCGGAACAGGAAAGGCGCAGGTTTCGGTGTCGCGGACCGTAAACGGCCTCTGTCTTCCGGGCTGGGCGCATCACCCTGGCTTCGCCGGGGGACCCCCGCCCGAGAAGGACCGGGGGCAAATGCACGCACGGAAGCCCAGGGACACCCCAGGCACAAGGTCAGAGCGTACCTACCTCACCGGCTCCGGTCAAAACAAGTACGCGGACGCGGGACACGCCGCGCCGTCGGGGGACGGTCGGGGGCCGACCGGGTGTACGCCGGGAGTACGCCGTGCGTACGCCGGAACGGACCGGCCCGGTGTTCAGCCCGTCCCGGCCGCCGCGGCGGCCAGCACCAGCCACGCCACCGTCGCGCCGAACGCGATCGACAGCCAGCCGATCACCAGCCCCGCCACGGCGAGCCCGTCCCCCTCCTCACCCGTCCTGCGGATGTCCCCGCGCGCCTTGTGGCCCAGGACGACCGCGGGGATGGCCGTCAGCCCCAGCGTGAACGGCGCCAGCACCCCGCAGACCAGCGCACCCGTCGCCAAGGCGCTCATCTGCCGCGGCGGCGGTGCCGGCCAGAAGGTCTGCGGCACCGCCGGCTGCTGGACTGCCGGAAACGGCTGCGGAACCGGTCCCTGCGGCAGATCCGCCACCAGGGCCTGGAGCAGCCCGTGGGTCTGCGCCTCGCAGGCGCGGCCCATCCGCTGCTCGTACTCCTCCTGTGTCAGCCGCCCCTCGGCGAAGCCCGCCTTGAGGACGTCCACCGCGCGCTCCCGGTCCGCGTGCGAGGCGCGCATCATCGACAGCTGCGCGGGCTGTACCGGCTGCACGGGCTGCATCGGCTGCGGCACCGGCAGCTGCTGGGGGTACGCCGCCGGCCCCGTGGGTTGCCCCCGCTGCCCGGCGTCACTGCCCTGCCATGGTCCGTATGACATCGCACGACCTCCCCCGCGTCGGGTCCGGTGCCCCCATCATCTCCGACGCCAGGGGAATCCGTGGGGTTCCCGGGCGGGCCGGAACGCCGCAGGGCGGCCACCCCGGAGGGTGACCGCCCTGTGCGTACCGCAGTCCTGCTTACTGGTTGTACGGACCGTAGTCGTAGTCCTCCAGCGGGACCGCCTGGCCGGAGCCGGTGCCGAAGGGCGAGTAGTCGATGTCGTCGTATCCGACGGCCGAGTACATCGCGGCCTTCGCCTCCTCGGTGGGCTCGACCCGGATGTTGCGGTAGCGGGACAGGCCCGTACCGGCCGGGATGAGCTTGCCGATGATGACGTTCTCCTTGAGGCCGATCAGGGAGTCCGACTTGGCGTTGATCGCCGCGTCGGTGAGCACCCGGGTCGTCTCCTGGAAGGACGCCGCCGACAGCCACGACTCGGTGGCGAGCGAGGCCTTGGTGATACCCATCAGCTGCGGTCGGCCGGAGGCGGGGTGGCCGCTCTCCTGCACCACACGACGGTTCTCACCCTCGAAGCGCGTGCGCTCCACGAGCTCGCCCGGCAGCAGCTCCGCGTCGCCGGACTCGATGATCGTCACCCGGCGGAGCATCTGCCGGATGATGATCTCGATGTGCTTGTCGTGGATCGACACACCCTGCGAGTTGTAGACCTTCTGCACCTCGCCGACCAGGTGGATCTGGACGGCGCGCTGACCGAGGATCCGCAGCACGTCGTGCGGGTTGGTGGCACCCACCGTGAGCGACTGGCCGACGTCGACGTGATCGCCCTCGCCCACCAGCAGACGGGCACGCTTGGAGATCGCGAAGGGCGTCTCCTCCGAGCCGTCGTCCGGGGTGATGACGATCTTCTTCGTCTTCTCGGTCTCCTCGATGCGGACCCGGCCGGCCGCCTCGCTGATCGGGGCCACGCCCTTGGGCGTACGGGCCTCGAAGAGCTCGACGACACGCGGCAGACCCTGTGTGATGTCGTCACCCGCCACACCACCGGTGTGGAAGGTACGCATCGTCAGCTGGGTGCCGGGCTCGCCGATGGACTGGGCCGCGATGATGCCGACGGCCTCTCCGATGTCCACCAGCTTGCCGGTCGCGAGCGAGCGGCCGTAGCAGTAGGCACAGGTGCCGACGGCGGACTCGCAGGTGAGGACCGAACGGGTCTTGACGGCCCGCACACCGTGCGCGACGAGCTGGTCGATGAGGACATCGCCCAGGTCGACGTTGGCCGGCGCGATGACCTTGCCGTCGACGACGACGTCCTCGGCCAGCATCCGCGCGTACACGCTGGTCTCGACGTCCTCCGTCTTGCGGAGCACGCCGTCGGCGCCCTCGACGGCGATGACCAGCTTGAGGCCGCGCTCGGTGCCGCAGTCCTCCTCGCGGATGATCACGTCCTGCGAGACGTCCACCAGACGCCGGGTGAGGTAACCCGAGTCGGCGGTACGCAGCGCGGTGTCCGCGAGGCCCTTACGGGCACCGTGGGTGGAGATGAAGTACTCCAGCACGGACAGACCCTCACGGAACGACGCCTTGATCGGCCGCGGGATGGTCTCGTTCTTCGCGTTGGACACCAGACCACGCATACCCGCGATCTGACGCATCTGCATCATGTTTCCGCGAGCACCCGAGTTGACCATCATGAAGATGGGGTTGGTCTTCGGGAAGTTCAGGTTCATCGCCTCGGAGACCTCATTGGTCGCCTTGGTCCAGATCGCGATGAGCTCCTGAGTGCGCTCGTCCTTGGTGATCAGGCCGCGCTCGTACTGCTTCTGCACCTTCTCGTCCTGCGCCTCGTAGCCCAGGATGATGGCCTTCTTGGCCTCCGGGACGACGATGTCGGAGATCGAGACGGTGACGCCCGAACGGGTGGCCCAGTGGAATCCGGCCGCCTTCAGGTTGTCGAGCGTCGCCGCCACGGTCACCTTGGGGTAGCGCTCCGCCAGGTCGTTGACGATCTCGGAGAGCTGCTTCTTGCCCACCGAGTAGTCGACGAACGGGTAGTCCTCGGGCAGCAGCTCGTTGAAGAGCGCGCGGCCCAGGGTCGTACGGAGCCGGAAGCCGTCACCCAGCTGCCAGTCCGGACCGGTGACCTCGGCCTCGGCCTCGCCCTCCGCCGTCGGCGGAGTCCAGCCACGCGGCGGGACGGTGCCCGCCGGGAAGCGGATGTCGACCTTGGCCTGCAGCGAGAGGTCCCCGGCGTCGAACGCCATGACCGCCTCGGCGCTGGAGCCGAACGAGCGGCCCTCGCCGATGACCTTCCGCTCCGCCTCGTCGGTGGTGAGGAAGAACAGCCCCAGCACCATGTCCTGGGTCGGCATGGTGACCGGCCGGCCGTCGGCCGGCTTGAGGATGTTGTTCGAGGACAGCATCAGGATGCGGGCCTCGGCCTGCGCCTCCGCGGAGAGCGGCAGGTGCACGGCCATCTGGTCGCCGTCGAAGTCCGCGTTGAACGCGGTACAGACGAGCGGGTGGATCTGGATGGCCTTGCCCTCGACCAGCTGCGGCTCGAAGGCCTGGATGCCGAGGCGGTGCAGGGTCGGCGCGCGGTTCAGCAGCACGGGGTGCTCGGAGATGACCTCTTCGAGCACGTCGTACACGACCGTGCGGCCGCGCTCGACCATGCGCTTCGCCGACTTGATGTTCTGCGCGTGGTTCAGATCCACCAGGCGCTTCATCACGAACGGCTTGAACAGCTCCAGCGCCATCGCCTTCGGCAGACCGCACTGGTGCAGCTTGAGCTGCGGGCCGACGACGATGACCGAACGCGCCGAGTAGTCGACTCGCTTGCCGAGCAGGTTCTGACGGAACCGGCCCTGCTTGCCCTTGAGCATGTCGGACAGCGACTTGAGCGGGCGGTTGCCCGGACCCGTCACCGGCCGGCCGCGGCGGCCGTTGTCGAACAGCGCGTCGACGGCCTCCTGCAGCATCCGCTTCTCGTTGTTCACGATGATCTCGGGCGCGCCGAGGTCGAGAAGCCGCTTGAGACGGTTGTTGCGGTTGATGACACGGCGGTACAGGTCGTTCAGGTCGGAGGTCGCGAAGCGGCCACCGTCCAGCTGCACCATCGGACGCAGGTCCGGCGGGATCACCGGGACGCAGTCCAGCACCATGCCCTTGGGGCTGTTGCGGGTCTGCAGGAAGGCGGAGACGACCTTGAGGCGCTTGAGCGCCCGGGTCTTCTTCTGGCCCTTGCCGGTCCGGATGATCTCGCGGAGACGCTCGGCCTCGGCGTCGAGGTCGAAGGTCACCAGGCGCTTCTGGAGCGCCGCGGCACCCATCGAGCCGTCGAAGTACGTGCCGAAGCGGTCACGCAGCTCGCGGTAGAGCAGCTCGTCACCCTCCAGGTCCTGGACCTTGAGGTTCTTGAAGCGGTTCCACACCTCGTCGAGGCGGTCGATCTCGCGCTGCGCACGGTCGCGCAGCTGCTTCATCTCACGCTCGGCGCCCTCGCGCACCTTGCGGCGCACGTCGGCCTTGGCACCCTCGGCCTCGAGCTCGGCCAAGTCGGTCTCGAGCTTCTTGGCGCGGGCCTCCAGGTCCGAGTCGCGGCGCTGCTCGATCTGCTGACGCTCGACGGAGACGTGAGCCTCCAGCGAGGGCAGATCGCGGGTGCGCCGCTCCTCGTCCACCGACGTAATCATGTACGCGGCGAAGTAAATGACCTTCTCGAGGTCCTTCGGGGCGAGGTCGAGGAGGTATCCCAGCCTCGACGGAACGCCCTTGAAGTACCAGATGTGCGTGACGGGAGCGGCCAGCTCGATGTGGCCCATCCGCTCGCGACGCACCTTGGCGCGGGTCACCTCGACGCCGCAGCGCTCACAGATGATGCCCTTGAAGCGGACGCGCTTGTACTTTCCGCAGTAGCACTCCCAGTCCCGGGTCGGACCGAAGATCTTCTCGCAGAAGAGTCCGTCCTTTTCGGGCTTGAGAGTTCGGTAGTTGATCGTCTCCGGCTTCTTGACCTCGCCGTGCGACCACTGACGGATGTCGTCAGCGGTGGCCAGGCCGATCCGCAGCTCGTCGAAGAAGTTGACGTCGAGCACTTGTCGTCAATCCCTCTTTCGGGGTTTGTCGCCGCTGCCGGGGGGCGCTCCGGCTGCGGCTGTGTCTTCATCGTGGTCTGTACGGTCCGGGTTGGCCGGGACCTCACGCTGGGCGAGGTCCCGGACGAACCGTCAGACCTCTTCGACGCTGCTCGGCTCGCGCCGGGACAGGTCGATACCGAGCTCCTCCGCGGCGCGGAAGACATCCTCGTCGGTGTCCCGCATCTCGATGGACATGCCGTCCGAGGACAGCACCTCCACGTTGAGGCAGAGCGACTGCATCTCCTTGATGAGCACCTTGAAGGACTCGGGGATGCCGGGCTCGGGGATGTTCTCGCCCTTGACGATGGCCTCGTAGACCTTCACGCGGCCGGTCACGTCGTCGGACTTGATCGTCAGCAGCTCCTGGAGGGCGTATGCGGCGCCGTACGCCTCCAGCGCCCACACCTCCATCTCACCGAAGCGCTGGCCACCGAACTGGGCCTTACCACCCAGCGGCTGCTGGGTGATCATCGAGTACGGGCCGGTCGAGCGGGCGTGGATCTTGTCGTCGACCAGGTGGTGCAGCTTGAGGATGTACATGTAGCCGATCGAGACCGGCTCCGGGAACGGCTCGCCGGAGCGGCCGTCGAACAGATTGGCCTTGCCGGACGACTTCACCAGGCGCTCGCCGTCGCGGTTCGGGATCGTGGACTCGAAGAGACCGGCGATCTCGTCCTCCCGCGCACCGTCGAACACCGGGGTGGCGACGTTCGTGTTCGGCGCGACCTCGTCGGCGCCGATGGCCTGGAGGCGCTGCATCCAGTCCTCGTTGCCCTCGACCTTCCAGCCCCGGGAGGCGAGCCAGCCCAGGTGGATCTCGAGGACCTGGCCCGGGTTCATCCGGGACGGGACGCCGAGCGGGTTGAGGATGATGTCGACCGGGGTGCCGTCCTCCAGGAACGGCATGTCCTCGACCGGCAGAATCTTGGAGATGACGCCCTTGTTGCCGTGCCGGCCGGCGAGCTTGTCACCGTCCGTGATCTTGCGCTTCTGGGCGACGTAGACGCGGACCAGCTGGTTGACGCCGGGCGGCAGCTCGTCGCCCTCCTCGCGGTCGAAGACGCGGACGCCGATGACCTTGCCGATCTCGCCGTGCGGCACCTTCAGCGAGGTGTCGCGCACCTCGCGCGCCTTCTCGCCGAAGATCGCGCGGAGCAGCCGCTCCTCGGGGGTCAGCTCGGTCTCGCCCTTGGGCGTNNTTGGGCGTGACCTTGCCGACGAGGATGTCGCCGGCGACGACCTCGGCACCGATCCGGATGATGCCGCGCTCGTCGAGGTCGGCGAGGACCTCTTCGGAGACGTTCGGGATGTCCCGGGTGATCTCCTCCGGGCCGAGCTTGGTGTCACGGGCGTCGACCTCGTGCTCCTCGATGTGGATCGAGGAGAGGACGTCGTCCTGCACCAGCCGCTGGCTGAGGATGATCGCGTCTTCGTAGTTGTGGCCCTCCCACGGCATGAACGCCACGAGGAGGTTCTTGCCGAGGGCCATCTCGCCCTCTTCGGTGGACGGACCGTCGGCGAGCACCTGGCCGACGACGACCCGCGAGCCCTCGTCCACGACGACCTTCTGGTTGAAGGAGGTGCCCTGGTTCGAGCGGGCGAACTTCGCCACCCGGTAGGTGTTGTACGTGCCGTCGTCGTTGGCGACGGTGACGTAGTCCGCGGAGACCTCCTGGACCACGCCCTCCTTCTCCGCCTTGATGACGTCACCGGCGTCGACCGCGCAGCGGTACTCCATACCGGTGCCGACCAGCGGGGCCTCCGCCTTCAGCAGCGGCACGGCCTGGCGCATCATGTTCGATCCCATGAGCGCGCGGTTGGCGTCNNGACACCATCTGGCGCGGCGAGACATCCATGTAGTCGACCTCGAGGCCGGGGATGTAGTCGACCTCGCCGCCACGGCGGCGGACGAGGACACGGGCCTCCTCGAAGTGGAAGTCGTCCGTCAGCGGCGCGTTGGCCTGCGCGAT
>DOWQ01000511.1 GCA_003519485.1 Streptomyces sp.
GCGTTCTCGGCCGGGATCGCCGACGGCCGGTTCAGCGGGCCGGGCGGTGGGCGGCTCTTCTGAGGCGGGGTTCCGTCAACGGCCGGGCTCACACGGCGACGGCTCGGTGCCGCCCCGCGCGGTTCGCCACCGGCGTGCGCGTCCTCCGCGACCGGCGCGTGGGACGACGGCGCCCGCCCCTCGGTTCTCGCTCGCCAGGGGGCGATCGCGAGGTGGGGCCGGGGGACGGGCTCGAGTGTCAGTGGTCGTACCGCTGGGACCGGGTGGTCGCCTCCGGGTCAGAGGCAGCCGTCCGGGGTCAGAGGCCGGCCTTGAACAGCAGCTTGTTCGGGGTACCGCTGTAGTTGCCGCTGATGACGCTCGGCGTCGCGTTGTCGGTGAGCCAGTTGTTGATCGCCGACGACGAGGCGTCGCCGTAGGTCGCCTTCAGCAGCGCGGCCACGCCCGCGACGTGCGGGGACGCCATCGACGTACCGCTCAGCGCGGTGCTGCCGCCGCCCATCCGGGTGGAGGTGATCTGTACGCCGGGTGCGTACACATCGGTGCAGGAGCCGTAGTTGCTGAACGACGCCTTGCGGTCGCTGCTGTCGGAGGCGGCGACGGATATGGGGCCCGTGGCGCTCGCCGGGGAGACGTTGCAGGCGTCCTGGTTCTCGTTGCCCGCGGCCACGGACAGGTGCACGCCGGAGTTGGCGAGGTTGCTGGCCGCGTTGTTCAGCGCCGACGAGTAGCCGCAGCCGAGCGAGGCGTTGGCCACGGCGGGCTTCACCGCGTTGGCCCGCACCCAGTCGAATCCGGCGACGATGCCCGAGGTGGAGCCGGAGCCCTCGCAGTTCAGCACGCGGACACCGCGCAGGGCCACGCCCTTGGCGACGCCGTACGTGTTGCCGCCGACTGTTCCGGCCACGTGCGTGCCGTGGCCCTGGCAGTCNNGTGTCGATGCCGGTGTCGATGATGTAGGCCGTGACACCGGAGCCGTTGCGGCTGAAGCCGTAGCTGCCGTCCAGCGGGCGGTTGCGCTGGTCGATGCGGTCCAGGCCCCAGGGGGCGTTGTACTGCGTCCCGGAGACCGTGATCTTCTGGTCCTCCTCGATGGCGGCCACGGAGTCATTGCTCCGCAGGTCGCTCAGCTGCTCCGGGGTGAGCTTCGCGGCGAAGCCCTTCATGACCTTGGAGTAGACGTGCCTGGTTCTGACGCCCTCTTCCTTGGCCACATCCTTCGGCGTCTCGCCGGTCCTGACGGTGACGATGTAGCTGCCGGCCACGGCCTGGCCGGCCGGGGCCTGCTTGACCGTGACAGCCTGTGCGGGGGAGCCGTCGGCGGGCGCGGCCGACCCCGTGGTCGGGATCAGGGCCAGTGGCGCGGCAAGGAGCAACGCGCCGAGATGGGAACGCTTCATCGCTGGAAGTGAACCTTTCGTCGTCGCGGCGGCACAGGCGGCCGCCGCGGTGCGGGGGGACCTCTGGGCTGTCCGCCGGGGCAGGTCGGCGGACAGCCACTGCCGTGCCCGGGAGGGAACGGAGAGGCCTGACGCCCGTACGGCCATCGAGCAGCCGTACGAGCGCGATCTGCCGCAGCGCGTCCCTGGGTCAGGACACGGTGGGGCAGAGCGCGCCGGACGCGGCGGTCCGGCGGTTGTGGGCCGCCGGACCACCGGTGTTCCGGCGGTGCGGGCAAACGTTAACGTCGGTTACACCTGCCTTGACCCGGCCGGATCAGGCATGACCGGTCCTGGCCAGAGCGCCGCGGAGGATATTTCGGGTTGTCTTTTGCAATGGCGCGGCCAGGTCATATCGTCATCCCATGCCTGCCGGAGACAGTCGGCCGCCGACCGGCCGGACCGACGTGCCACGAGTGGAGCGGGGCGAGCCCGCACAGGGCCCGAAGACCGTCGCCGTCACGAGTGGCGAGGGCGTCGGTGCCGAAGCGCGGAGCGCCTACATCTCGATGCTCGACCGGCTGCGCTCGCCGCAGCCGCCGGGCGGCTCCGGCGCGCCCGCCGGCCCGGCGGGTGCAGTCCCCGGTCCCGGTCCCGCCGGGGAGCTCACCGGCGGGCTGACCGACGATGTCGTGCGGTGGCTCACCGAACGCCACCTCCTGAGCGGCGACGGCACGGGCCTCAGCTCGCCCGAACGCGCCCTCGGCGAGCTCGTGACCGGACACGGCGAGCAACTGCGGGAGGTCTTCTCCGCGCTCGAACAGAACATCCGGGCGCTGGAGGACGTCACCCGGCTGCTGCCGCCGCCCCGGCTGTACGGCGAGGAGGCCGCGCAGGTCGAGTTCTTCCATGACCGCGCCGAGCTGCGCAGGCGCGGCTGGTCATCGACCTGGAGATGCTGGCACGCGGTGCCCGCTGCCGGATGCTCGTCTCCTCCAGCGCCTCGCGCAGACCGGGTGCCGGGCGCTATCTGGAGGCGCTGGCCGGCGCCGGCGCGGAGGTCCGGGTCGCGGTGTCCGTACCGCTCCACCTCATGATCATCGACCGGGAGCTGACTGTCATGTGGGCGGGCATCGGCACCGACCGGCGCCGTGGCGACGTAGCCATGCACGGGCCGCTGATCGCCTCCTGCTTCGTCCAGGTGTTCGAGCACACGTGGACGGCGGCCGCGCCTCGCATCCCCGGCGACCCGGCTCGCCGGGCGAACGCGGTGCAGGAGTACACACCACAGGAGCGCGAGGTGCTCACCCTCCTGGCCACCGGCGCGAAGGACGAGAGCATCGCCCGCCGGCTGGGCGTCTCCGAGCGAACCCTGCGCAGGCTGATGACCCAGCTCGTCGAGAAGCTCGGCGTCGAGAGCCGCTTCGCGGCGGGCGTCCAGGCCGCGCGCCTGGGGCTCGTCGACTGAAGGGACGCCGGCACGGAGGGGCGACGACCGGCGGCGGTCGCGGACGGGCAGTGATGGGGGGAGGGAAGTGGCGACAAGGGGCGCGGCGGCGCGGGCCGACGCCCGGCACCCGGCACCCGGCGCCCGGCGCCGGTTATCCTGATCGATCCCTCCGCATCGATCCCTCCGCGACCCAGAAACAGGTGTGACCGAGCCGTGCCCCCAATACCGAAAGCAGAGCTGCACCTCCACATTGAGGGCACCCTGGAACCCGAGCTGGTGTTCGCCCTCGCCGAGCGCAACGGCGTCGAGCTGCCGTACGCCTCGGAGGAGGAACTGCGCGCCGCGTACCGCTTCGAGGACCTCCAGTCGTTCCTGGAGCTCTACTACGCGCTGATGGTCGTCCTCCGCACCGAGGACGACTTCGCCGACCTCGCGCACGCCTATCTCGCCCGGGCCCGCCGGCAGGGCGTCCGGCACGCCGAGATCTTCTTCGACCCGCAGGCCCACACCGCCCGGGGTGTGCCCATCGGCACGGTGATCAACGGCCTCGCCCGCACCCTCGAGGCCGCTCCGGAGACGTACGGCATCAGCACCCGGCTGATCATGTGCTTCCTGCGCGACGAGTCCGCCGAGGCCGCCCTCGCGACGTTCGAGAGCGCCCGCCCGTATCTGCACCGGATCACGGCCGTCGGCCTGGACTCCGCCGAGGCCGGCAATCCGCCGTCGAAGTTCCGTGAGGTCTACGCGCTGGCCCGCGCGGCCGGCCTGAAGTGCGTCGCGCACGCGGGGGAGGAGGGCCCGCCCTCGTACGTCTGGGAGGCGCTGGACGTGCTCGGCGTCGACCGCGTGGACCACGGGGTGCGCGCCCTGGAGGACCCCGCCCTCGTCGCCCGGCTCGCCGCCGACCGGATCCCGCTGACCGTCTGCCCGCTCTCGAACGTCCGGCTGCGGGTCTACGACGACCTCCGCGACCACCCGCTTCCGGCCATGTTGGAGGCGGGCCTGCTGGTGACCGTCAACTCCGACGACCCGGCCTACTTCGGCGGCTACGTGGACGACAACTACACCGCGGTCCGCGACGCGCTCGGCCTCGACCACGGGACGCTCCGGACGCTGGCCAGGAACTCCTTCGAGGCGTCCTTCCTGGACGAACCGGCGCGCGCGGCGCACCTCAGGGAAGTCGACGCCCACCCGGCAGACTGAGGCGGCGCCCGCAGATCCCGGAGCAGGACCGAGTAGGACCGCGGGATCGAGCAGGATCGAGCAGGACCGAGCAGGATCGAGGAGGAGGGGCCGGACGTGGCTGAATTCCTGACCGTCATGACCACCACCGACAGCGCCGAGAAGGCCGACGCGCTGGCGCGCGGCGCCGTGGAGGCGCGCCTGGCGGCGTGCGTGCAGATCAGTGCGCCGGTCACCTCCGTCTACCGCTGGGAGGGGGCGGTCGAGAGCACGCTCGAGTGGCAGGTGCTGTTCAAGACCGCCGCCGCCCGCTTCGGCGACCTGGAGGCCTACCTCCGGGGCGCCCACGACTACGACACCCCGGAGATCATCGCCACGCCCGTCATCCATGGCGGCGCGGACTACCTCGCCTGGGTCGCCGCCGAGACGGCCGCCCGGTGACGGCGGGGAAGGGGCCCCGGCTCCCCGTCTTCGTCTACGGCACCCTGCGCCCCGGCGGCCGTTACCACGCGAGCTGCCTGCACGGCCGGACCGCGGCGGAGGAGCCCGCCCGGCTGCCGGATGCCGTGCTGTACGAGGGGCCGGGCTATCCGTACGCCGTCGAGGAGGAGGGCGGCGCGGTCCTCGGCGACCTGGTCACGCTGCGCCCCGCCGAGTACGACGAGGTCCTCGCCCTGCTCGACCGGTTGGAGGGCTGCACGCCCGGGGCGCCCGACAACCTCTACGACCGGGGCGCGCGTGACGTCCTGCGTGCTGATGGAAGCGCCGTGCGCGCCTGGGTGTACTTCGCCGCCGGGCGCATCGCGCGCGGGCTGCGCGCCACCGGCACCCCGGTCCCCGGCGGCGAGTGGAACGCGGTCCGCGCGGACCGCGGTTGACCCGTCGCCCGCGGGCGGAGTCGGCGGATCACGGCTGAGCCGCCGCCTCCACCCGTACCGCGCAGACCTTGAACTCCGGCATCCCGGAGACCGGGTCCAGCGCCGGATTCGTCAGCGTGTTCGCCCGCCCCTCGCCCGGCCAGTGGAACGGCATGAACACCGTGTCCGCGCGGATGTCCCGCGTCACCCGGGCCGGTGCCACGGCCCGGCCCCGCCGGGACGTCACCGCCACCGCGTCGCCCTCCGCGATCCCCAGCCGCCCGGCGAGCCGCGGATGCAGCTCGACGAACGGGCCGGCCGCGGCCGCGTTCAGCCCGGCGACCCGCCGGGTCTGCGCCCCCGACTGGTACTGGGCGACGACGCGGCCCGTCGTCAGCAGCACCGGATAGTCCTCGTCGGGCTCCTCGGCGGCCGGCCGGTGCGTCACCGGTACGAAGCGGGCCCGCCCGTCCTCGGTGGCGAAGCGGTCCAGGAACAGCCGGGGCGTGCCCGGGTGCGTCTCGTCCGGACACGGCCAGAAGACGCCGTCCTCCGCAGCGATCCGGCGATAGCTGATGCCGGCGTAGTCCGCGGGCCCGCCCGCCGACGCGCGCCGCAGCTCATCGAACACCTCTTCGGGGTCGACCGGGAATCCCTTCTCCCGGCCCATCCGCCCCGCCAGCCCGTGCAGCACCTCCAAATCCGACCGCACCCCCGCCGGCGGGTCGACGGCCTTGCGGCGGAGGAGCACCCGGCCCTCCAGATTGGTCACGGTCCCGGTCTCCTCCGCCCACTGGGTCACCGGCAGCACCACGTCCGCCATGGCCGCCGTCTCCGACAGCACGACATCGGCGACCACCAGCAGGTCCAGCGACGCCAGCCGCTCGGTCACATGTGCGGCGTTCGGGGCGGACACGACCGGGTTGGAGCCCATCACCAGCAGCGACCGGACGTCGCCGCCGAGCGCGTCCAGCAGCTCGTACGCGCTGCGCCCGGGGCCCGGCAGCGAGTCCGGGTCGACACCCCAGACGCCGGCGACATGGGCCCGCGCCGCCGGGTCCGCGAGCTTCCGGTAGCCGGGCAGCTGGTCGGCCTTCTGGCCGTGCTCCCGGCCGCCCTGCCCGTTCCCCTGGCCGGTCAGGCAGCCGTACCCGGACAGCGGGCGGCCCGCCCGGCCGGTCGCCAGGCACAGATTGATCCAGGCGCCGACCGTGTCGGTGCCCTTGGACTGCTGCTCGGGTCCCCGCGCGGTCAGCACCATCCCGGTCCCCGCGCCGGGCCNNGTACCGCAGAACATCTCCACGGCCTGCCGGATCGCTGGCAGCGGCACCCCGGTGATCCGCTCCACCAGCTCCGGCCAGTGCGCCATCGCCGCCGAGCGCGCCTCCGGCCAGCCCACCGTCCGCTCCGCCACGAACTCCTCGTCGACCAGGCCCCCCGCCACCACCAGGTGCAGCATCCCCAGCGCCAGTGCGAGATCCGTGCCGGGGCGCGGCGCGAGGTGCAGGTCGGCCTGCTCGGCCGTGCGCGTACGGCGCGGATCGACCACGATCAGCTTGCCGCCGTTCTCCCTGAGTTCGCGCAGGAAGCGCAGCGCGGGCGGCATCGTCTCGGCCGGATTGGACCCGACGAGGATCACGCACCCCGTCCGCGGGACGTCCTCCAGCGGGAACGGCAGCCCGCGGTCCAGGCCGAACGCCCGCTGGTGGGCCGCCGCGGCCGAGGACATGCAGAACCGGCCGTTGTAGTCGATCTGCGAGGTCTCCAGCACGACCCGGGCGAACTTCCCGAGCCCGTACGCCTTCTCGTGGGTGAGCCCGCCGCCGCCGAACACGCCCACGGCGTCCGGGCCGTGGCGCTCGCGGATGCGCAGCAGACCCTCCGCGACGCGTGCCAGCGCCTCGTCCCAGCCGGCCGGCACCAGCTCGCCGCCGCGCCGGACCAGTGGCTCGGTGAGCCGGACCCGTGGGTCGAGCACGGCGGCGGCCGTACGTCCCTTGCCGCACAGCGCCCCCTGGTTCACCGGGAAGGCGGGCCGCTCGACCACCTCCGGCACTGCTCCGGGACCGGCCTGCCGCAGTCCCATCCCGCATTGCAGCGCGCAGTACGGGCAGTGGGTGTCGACGGCGGCGGGGGAGTGCGTGTCCTTCATGCACGCCAGCGTGCGCCGGCCGTGTTACGCGCCGCTCCTGCCCGGGTTACGCCTCCCGCACGGGGACCTCAGCGGGGCCCGGAGGGCGCGGTGAGGCGGTCGAGCGGCTGCTGCCGGGTGACGGACAGGCAGGTGGCGGCGGGCGCGAGCTGTACCGCGCTGCCCGGGTCCGCGCGGGACGGGCCCGCTGGGACGGGCCCGCGCGGGGCGGG
>DOWQ01000512.1 GCA_003519485.1 Streptomyces sp.
GCACCGCAGGCGGGGGCCGCGGGCGTCGGGCGCGGCGGCGGACTGGTCATGGTTCTCGACTCCTCCGGCTCGATGGCGGACGACGACGGCTCCGGCGGCAGCCGTATCGACGCGGCCCGCGAGGCCGTCGGCACGGTGGTCGACGCACTGCCCGACGGCTACCCCACCGGCCTCCGGGTCTACGGCGCCGACCGCGTCCGGGGCTGCGACGACACCCGGCTCATCCGCCCCGTCGAGGCGCTGGACCGGGCCGCCCTGAAGCAGGCCGTGGCGAGCGTGCGACCCAAGGGCGACACCCCGATCGGGCTGTCCCTCGACAAGGCCGCGCAGGACCTGCCGGAGCGGGCGGACGGCGCGGCCGGCCGCCGTACGATCCTGCTGATCTCGGACGGTGAGGACAACTGCGGTACGCCCGACCCCTGCGAGGTCGCGGAGCGGCTCGGCACGGACGGCGTGGACCTCCGGATCGACGCCATCGGCTTCCAGGTGAAGGGCGCGGCCCGGGAGCAGCTGGAGTGCATCGCCGAGGCCGGGAACGGCCGTTACTACGACGCGCCCGACGCGGAGGCGCTCGCCCGCCAGCTCCAGCGCGCCGGCCAGCTGTCCGCCGACGGCTACCGGTTCAAGGGCGACCAGGTCACCGGCACGCCCGGCCGGCGGGGCGCGCCCGGCCTCACGCCCGGTCAGTACCTGGACACCATCGGGCCGAACGAGAAGCGCTACTACTCCGTCGAGCTGGACGCCGCCTCCACCGCGGACTTCTCCGCCACCGCCGTGCCGCAGCCCGGCGCGGCGGTGCAGGCGGGCGACGTGCTGCGCACCCAGGTGGTCACCGGGACCGACAGCGGCTGCGCGAGCAGCACCGAACTGTTCGGCCAGGACGAGGGCGCCACCCCGATCACCTCGGGCGTCAGCCGCGTACCGGCCGAGGAGGGCGGCACGGGCTGTGACGCAGCGGGCCGTTACTGGCTGATGGTCGAACGGGCGGCCGAGAAGGGCTCCGACGCCTCGCGCTGGCCGCTTGAACTGACGTACGACGTCGAGAAGCCGCTACCGAAGGACGTCACGCCGGCCCAGTCGGAGCCGGAGTACGGCGCGGGCGGAAAGGACGCGACGCTGCCGAACGGCACCCCGGAGAAGGTCACCGGCGGCACCGGCTTCAACGACGCCCGGAAGCTCGGCCCCGGCGTGTGGCGGGACACGGTCCTGCCGTCGCAGACCCTCTGGTACAAGGTCCCGGTCGGCTGGGGCCAGCAGCTCCGCTACGACGTGGAGTTCGCCAACGAGCCGACGGTCGAGGGATACAGCTCCGAGACCTCCTACGGCGGGACCCAGGTCTACACCCCGGCCCGGCACCCGGTCGGCGGCGGCACCGGCGAGTTCAGCCCGCAGACCCCGTACGACGGTCGGCTGAAGGCGCTGCGGATGGGCACGGTGCCCGTCGCCTGGACCAACCGCTACGAGTCGCACCCGAACGTCGTCCCGGTGCACCACGAGGGCGACTTCTACATCGCCGTCACGCTGGGCGCGGAGGCCGCCGAGATCGCCGAGAACCCGCAGATCGGCGTGGTACTGCGGGTCGCCGTACTCGGCGAGGAGAAGACTGGGCCGCAGCACGGCGCGCCGGTGGCCGAGGCGGCTGACTCCGCGTCCGGAGCGGGGGACGGAGCCGGGGACGCAACCGCCGCCGGGAGCGAAGAGGATTCCGGTCCGCTGATCGCGGCCGTCGCGGGCGGTACGGGCATCGCGCTGCTGGCCGGCCTCGCGATGCTGTATGCCCGGGCCCGCAGGAAGAACGCCCGTACGGATGCGATGAGGGGTGGCGCGCAGTGAGGCGGCGCTGGAGCAGCAGGAGCAGGAACAGCGGGAACGGCAGAAGCAGGGTCGGGCCGGCGGTGGTGGTGGCTCTGTGTACGGCCGTGGCCCTGCCGGCCTCGGCCCGGGCCGAGGCCCCGGCGGCCGCCGCGAAGCCGGCGCCGTACGAGATGGCCGGGGACGCCGAGCCGGTGGAGGGCACCACCAGCAGTGCCGACGGCCCCGAGCTGAAGTCCGGCCGGGACTACGCCGACGCCCTCGGCAGGAGCGACAAGCTCTACTACCGGCTGACGCTGGACGCGAAGTCGAACGCGCATCTCTCCGCGGTGGCCGCTGCCCCGCCCGGCTCCAAGGTGGAGTTCGGTGACGGCATCAAGATGACCCTGCAGGCGACCGACGGCACCGAGTGCGACAGCGCGGACAGCAACTTCGGCGGCAGCGAGTACCCCCGGCCGCTCGCGGTCTCGGTCTCGCGGCTCGCCGAGCCGGACGGCGACTGCCAGGCCGCCGGCAGCTACCTCCTCTCGGTGGAGCGCACCAGCGAGCCCACAGCCACCCCCGTGGAGTGGCCGCTCGAGCTTCGCTTCATGACGGAGCCCGGCGTCAAGGGCGGTCCGACCGCGGCCCTGGCCGAGGGGAGCTGGAGCACTGAGCCGCCCGCCGCGCCCACCGAGCAGCCGAAGGGCACCGAGGGCGGCACCGGCTTCAACGACGCGCCCGCCACCGGCCAGGGGACCTGGAAGGACCGGCTGGAGCCCGGCGAGACCCTCTTCTACCGGGTGCCGGTCGACTGGGGCCAGCAGCTGTCCGCCGTCGCGGAGCTGGCCAACGCCACGCTGAAGGGCGGAGGCACCAGCCCGTTCGTCGGCAGCGGACTGCTGCTTCGGCTGCACAACACCGTGCGGGCGCCGGTCGATTCCGCGGACGCGATCTTCAACGGCGAGCAGACGGCGGCGCAGCTCCTCACCGCGCCGGCGGGATTCGCCAACCGGTTCGACAGCGACACCGGCACCAGCGCCATGCGGTTCGCGGGCTGGCACTACGTGTCGGTCAGCCTCAGCCCCGAGGTCGCCGAGCACGCGAAGGGCGGCGTGGACCTGACGCTCCGTCTGAAACTGCGCGGCAAGGCGCAGCCGGCGCCGGCGTACGACGGTGACGCGGCCGCGGCCGGATTCGCCGTCACCGACCACGACACGGAGCAGGCCGAGAAGGGACAGACGGCGGCGGAGGCCGGCGAGAGCGACACGCTGCGGATCGTCGGGGCAGCGGGCATCGGCGCGGGCACGGTGCTCGTACTGGCGCTCGGGGCCTGGATGCTCGTCGCCCGGCGGCGGGCGGCGGCGCCCGCCGGACCGGGGCCGACG